>JBASTF010000670.1:0-10224 GCA_049274755.1 Rubrivivax sp.
CACCACCTCCACGCCCTTCAGCGCCGCCAGCTGCGTGGCGACGGCGGTGGCGTCGACAGCGGGCGGCAGGTAGACGGTGGCGAACGAACCCAGCGCGCCGTGGTGCACGACATAGGGGTCGGTGATCGGCAGGATGACCCGCGCCGCAGCGGCGCCCAGCCAGCCGTCCAGTACGTCCTGCAGGTAGATCACGTCGGGGCTGGCGTCCAGCTTCACCTTGGCGTTCATGCCATGGTCGGCCGTCAGTGCGACGACGCAGCCCATCGCATCCAGCTGCGCCAGGTAGCCGTCCATCATCGCGTTGAAGGCATCCGCGCCCTCGGTGCCCGGCGCGTGTTTGTGCTGCACATAGTCGGTGGTGCTGAGGTACATCACGCTGGGGCGGTGTGTCTGCATCAGGCGCACGCCGGCAGCGAACACGAATTCCGACAGCGCCGCGCTGTAGACGCTGGGCAGCGGCTGACCGACGAGGTCCATCACGCCGGCGATGCCGTTGTCGGCCAGCGTGCAGGTGTCGGCCTTTTCCGAAGAGAAGCAGATGCCGCGCATGCCATGGCCCAGCAGCCGGCGCAGCTTGTCCTTGGCGGTGACGACGGCACAGCTTTCACCGCTGTCGGCCAGCGCCGCCAGGATGGTGGGTGCCCGCAGCCACTTCGGGTCGTTCATCATGACCTCGGTGCCCGAGGCGGTGTCGAACAAATAGTTGCCACAGATGCCGTGCACCGAAGGCGGCGCACCGGTGACGATGCTGAGGTTGTTCGGGTTCGTGAAGCTGGGCACCACGCAGTCGGCCACCAGGGCCGTGCCCTGTTCCAGCACCTTCTTCATCCACGGCATGCGGCCATGGAACACGGCCTGTGCCAGGTAGTCGGGCTCGCAGCCGTCGACGCAGACGACGACGGTGGGTGCCTTCGGCAGCGCGTAGCTGCGGCCGTTAACGCGCAGCATGCTGCTTCGCCTCGCGCTTCAGTTGGTTGTTCACGGTGCGCTCCTTGCTCTCCATCGCATGGTCGAACATCGCCTTGCCGGCGGCTTCGGCGTTGCCGCTGGCGATGGCCTTCACGATGCCGCGGTGCTCGCCGGCCGAGATCGGCAGCAGCCAGCCCCCATCGGGGCCCTCCAGGTTCAGCCTGCGGAACAACGACAGCTCCTTGATCAGCTTGCGGTAGATCGCCGTCAGCTTGCGGTTGCCGGCCATCTCGACGAGGCGGTCGTGGAACTGCAGGTTCAGCAGGTGGTAACCACGTGCGTCCGCGGCCTTCACGGCGCGCTCCATCGCGTCGACCATGGCCTTGATCTCCTTCAGCTGCGCCGGCGTGATGGCCGCGGCCAGCTGGCGGCCGACCAGTTCGTCCATCGCCGCACGCAGGTCGAAGATCTCCACCGCCTCGTCGATGGGGATGTCGCGCACGAAGACACCGCGGTTCTTCTCGGTGCGCAGCAGGCCCGCTTCCTCGAGCATGCGGAAGGCTTCGCGCAGCGGCCCGCGCGACACGCCCAGGCGCGTGGCCAGCGCCATCTCGGTCAGCTTGGAGCCGGGCGCCAGTTCACCCGACAGGATCATGCGTTCGAGTTCACCCTGCACCACGCTGGTCAGCGAACTGCTCTGCAGCAGTGCGATGGTCGGATGCGGGGCCTCGGCCGCGGGCAGCAGGGTCGGCATGGCAGCGATTGGAGCGCGCACGTCGTCGATTGTCAACAATCTGCAATCTACCATTGACACGATACGGCTTGGCCGGCACGATGATTGCGTCGCCGGCCCGAACTCTCGAATCCGTCATCAAACGGTCATCGTGCACGCGGCATCGTGATCCGTTTTGCTCATCGCCAATTGCCCAGGAGCCGACATGCGTTTCACAAGCCTCTCTCTCGCCGCCTTGCTGGCGCTGGCCGCCGGCAGTGCCGCAGCGCAGAAGACCACGCTGCTGGTCTACACCGCGCTGGAGACCGACCAGCTGAAGGCCTACCAGGAAGGCTTCAACAAGGTCGAACCCAACATCGAGATCAAGTGGGTGCGCGACAGCACCGGCGTCATCACCGCCAAGCTGCTGGCCGAGAAGGCCAACCCGCAGGCCGATGCCGTGATGGGCGTGGCCGCCTCCAGCCTGGCGCTGCTGGACAGAAACGGCATGCTGGAGCCGTACAAGCCGCTCAACGCCGATGCGCTGATGAGCCAGTACAAGGACAAGAAGAACCCGCCGGCCTGGTTCGGCATGGACGTGTGGGGCGCCACCGTCTGCTTCAACACCGTCGAGGCGGCGAAGAAGAACATCCCCAGGCCCGAGACCTGGAAGGACCTGACCAAGCCGGTCTACAAGGGCCAGGTGGTGATGCCCAACCCGGCGTCGTCGGGCACCGGCTTCTTCGACGTGGCGGCCTGGCTGACGCTGTGGGGCGACGACAACGGCAAGGGCGGCGGCTGGAAGTACATGGACGCGCTGCACGAGAACATCGCGATGTACACGCACAGCGGTTCCAAGCCCTGCAACATGGCGGCCAGCGGCGAGTTCATCGTCGGCATCTCATTCGAGTACCGCGCCAACACCAACAAGGCCAAGGGCGCGCCGATCGACCTGGTGTTCCCGAAGGAAGGCCTGGGCTGGGACCTGGAAGCCTTTGCCATCCACAAGGGCACAAAGAACATCGCGGCGGCCAAGAAGCTGGCCGACTGGGCCAGCAGCAAGGACGCGATGCTGCTGTACGGCAAGAACTTCGCCATCACCGCGCAGCCCGGTGTCGCCGCGCCGCTGGCCAACGTGCCCAAGGACTACGAAGCGCGCCTGGTGAAGATGGACTTCGCCGTCACCGCCGCCAACCGCGAACGTGTGCTCGACGAATGGAACAAGCGCTACAACGCCAAGTCCGAACCGAAGAAGTGACGCTGCAGTGACGTTCCTGAAGCTGGCCGGGATCGAGAAGCGCTTCGGCAGCTTCACCGCGCTGAAAGGCGTGGATCTGGAGATCGAAAAAGGCGAGTTCGTCTGTTTCCTCGGGCCTTCGGGCTGCGGCAAGACGACACTGCTGCGCATCGTCGCCGGGCTCGAGGCGCAGAGCGCCGGCACGCTGCACCAGGGCGGGCGCGACATCTCGCGCCTGCCGCCGGCGCAGCGCGACTACGGCATCGTGTTCCAGAGCTACGCGCTGTTCCCCAACCTCAGCGTCGCCGACAACGTGTCCTACGGCCTGGTGAACCGCAAGGTGCCGCGCACGGAGATGCACACGCGGGTGGCCGAACTGCTGCGCCTGGTGGGCCTGCCGGGCAGCGAAGCCAAGTTCCCGGCGCAGCTGTCGGGCGGCCAGCAGCAGCGCATCGCGCTGGCGCGGGCGCTGGCCACCTCGCCGGGCCTGCTGCTGCTGGACGAACCGCTGTCGGCGCTGGACGCCATCGTGCGTGTGCACCTGCGGCAGGAGATCCGCAGCCTGCAGCGCAAGCTGGGCGTGACGACCATCATGGTCACGCACGACCAGGAAGAGGCGCTGGCCGTGGCCGACCGCATCGTCGTGATGAACGAAGGCCGCATCGAGCAGGTGGGCTCGCCGATGCAGGTCTACCGCGACCCGGCCACGCCCTTCGTCGCCGACTTCGTCGGCCGCATCAACGTGCTGCCGGCCACGCTGGAAGACGGCGACCGTGTGCACATCGGCGCCAGCAGCTTCGTCTGCCACGCCTGTGCGCAGGGCCGCAGCCCGGGCACGGCGGTGAAGGTCTACCTGCGGCCCGAAGACGTGCTGGCGCGGCCGATCCAGCCCGGCGACGCCAACGTCTTCGACGCCACGATCGCCAAGATCGAGTTCCTGGGCTCGTACTGCCTGGTGCGTGTGACGAGCCCGGCGCTGGGCGACCTGAAGCTCACGGTCTACCTGTCGCTGAACTTCCTGGCCGAACAGCAGCTGGAACCGGGTGGCCGGCTGCCGCTGAAGCTGCTGCCCGAACGCATGCGCGTGTTCGACACATGAGTGCTGCGGCAGCCCCAGCAGCCCCGGCGCCGACCTCCACGACGCTGCGCGCCACGGCCAGCGACCGCATCGCCCATGTGGCGCTGGCCGGTGTGGCCCTGGTGCTGCTGGTCTTCCTGGCCGGGCCGCTGGCGGCCATCCTGCAGCAGAGCGTGCAGGACAGCAGCGGCCGCTTCGTCGCGCTGGCCAACTTCATCAGCTACGCACGCACACCCTCGCTGCTGCAAAGCCTGTGGAACAGCCTCTGGGTCTCGGCCCTGGTGACGCTGATCGTGCTGCCGCTGGCCTTCGGCTTCGCCTATGCGCTGACACGCAGCCGCATGCGCCTGAAGCCGCTGTTCCGCGGCATCACGCTGATCCCGCTGCTGGCGCCGTCGCTGCTGCCGGCCATCAGCCTGATCTACTGGTTCGGCAACCAGGGCGCGCTGAAAGGCTGGTTCGGCATCGAGAGCATCTACGGCGCCACCGGCATCGTCATCGCCGAGTGTTTTGCCGTGTTCCCGCATGCGCTGATGATCCTGGTGACGGCCTTGTCCACCGCCGACGCGCGCCTGTACGAAGCCGCCGATTCGATGGGCACCAGCCTGGCGCGGCGTTTCTTCACCGTCACGCTGCCCGGGGCCAAGTACGGTCTGATCTCGGCGGCGCTGGTCAGCTTCACGCTGGTCGTCACCGACTTCGGCATTCCGAAAGTCATCGGCGGCAACTTCAACGTGCTGGCCACCGACGTCTTCAAGCTCGTCATCGGCCAGCAGGACTTCCAGCGCGGCGCCGTCGTCGCGCTGCTGCTGCTGGCGCCGGCGCTGCTGACCTTCGGCGTCGACCGCCTGGTCAGCGCCAAGCAGACCGCCGTGCTGAGCGCACGTGCCGTGCCCTACAAGCCCCGGCGTGTGCCCTGGTTCGACCGGCTGATGGCCGGCTACTGCGCCGCCGTCGCGCTGCTGGTGCTGGCGATGCTGGGCATGGCGGTGTTTGCATCCTTCGCCAGCTTCTGGCCCTACAACCTGCAGCCGAGCTGGCGCCACTACACGATGGGGCTGTTCGACGCCGAGGTCGGCGAAGGGTTTGTCAACAGCCTGCAGATGGCCGCCGGCACTGCGGTGTTCGGCACCGCCCTGGTGTTCTGCGGCGCCTACCTGCTGGAAAAGACCCAGGGCGCCAGGCCGCTGCGCGGCGGCGTGCAGCTGCTGGCCATGCTGCCGATGGCCGTGCCCGGCCTGGTGCTGGGCCTGGGCACGATCTTCTTCTTCAACGCGCCGGGCAATCCGTTCGGCTTCCTGTACCACACGATGGCACTGCTGACGCTGTGCACCATCGTGCACTTCTACACCACCGGCCATCTGACGGCGGTGACGGCGCTGAAGGCGCTGGACGCGGAATTCGAGGCCGTCAGCGCTTCGCTGAAGGTGCCGTTCTACAAGACCTTCTGGCGCGTGACGCTGCCCATCTGCACACCGGCCCTGGTGGACATCGCACGCTATTTCTTCGTCAACGCGATGACGACGATCTCGGCCGTGGTCTTCCTGTATTCGCCGGAAACCAAGGTGGCGTCGATTGCCATCCTGAACCTCGACGAAGCCGGCGAAACCGGCGCTGCGGCGGCCATGGCCTGCCTGATCGCCGCCGCCTCGGCGCTGGCGACCCTGCTGTTCTGGCTGGTGTCGCTGTGGATCCAGCGCCGCACACAAGCATGGAGACAAGACTGATGGACCGCGACCGCATCCTGCTCACCCCCGGCCCGCTGACGACGACGCTGCGCACCAAACTCGCGATGCTGAAGGACTGGGGCAGCTGGGACGCCGACTTCAACGCCGTCACCGCCAGCCTGCGCTCGCGCCTGCTCGACATCGTGGGCGGCCACGGCAGCCACGTCGTCGTGCCGCTGCAGGGCAGCGGCACCTTCAGCGTCGAAGCGGCGGTGGCCACCGTCGTTCCGCGCAACGGCCATGTGCTGGTGCTGGACAACGGCGCGTATTGCAAACGCGCCGCCAAGCTGACGCAGATGATGGGCCGCCAAGCCAGCGTGCTGCCCTTCGCCGAGGATGCGGCGGTCTCGCCGGCGGCACTGGACACACAGCTGCGCAGCGATGCCAGCATCACGCATGTGGTGCTGATCCATTGCGAAACCGGCACCGGTGTCGAAAACCCGCTGGCCGAGGTGGCGGCGGCCTGCGAACGCCACGGCAAGGGCCTGATCGTCGATGCGATGTCCAGCTTCGCCGCCCTGCCGATCGACGCCACGCAGATCCGCTTCGATGCGCTGGTGGCCGCCAGCGGCAAGTGCCTGGAAGGTGTGCCGGGCATGGGCTTCGTCTTCCTGCGCCAGGCCATCCTGGACGGCTGCGCCGGCAACAGCCAGAGCCTGGCGATGGACCTGCACGACCAGCATGTCTACATGGGCAAAACCGGGCAGTGGCGCTTCACGCCGCCGACCCACGTGGTGGTGGCGCTGTCGGAAGCCCTCACGCAGTTCGTCGAGGAAGGTGGCCAGCCGGCACGGTTGGCGCGTTACACCGACAACTGCCGCACCTTGATCGCCGGCATGGCCGAACTCGGCTTCAAGCCCTTCCTGAAGCCGGCGCTGCAAGCCCCCATCATCGTCACCTTCCACGCGCCGGCCCACCCGGCCTACGACTTCAAGCGTTTCTACGCCGCGGCCAAACAACGCGGCTTCATGCTCTATCCGGGCAAGCTCACCGAGCTGGACACCTTCCGCGTCGGCTGCATCGGTGCCATCGGCCGCAACGAGATGCGCCAGGCCGTCGAGGCCGTGGCCGACACGCTGCGCGAGATGGGCATTCCGAACGGCGCGCCGGCGCTTTGACGGAGAAGCAGACGATGGCAACGACCAAAAGCCGCGAACACCCGGCCGTGACGGCGCTGCGCAAAAGCGGCGCCAGCAAGGTGAAGGTGGCCGTCAGCGACATCGACGGCATCCTGCGCGGCAAGTACCTGCATGTCGACAAGTTCCTCGGCGCCACGCAGTCGGGCTTCGGTTTCTGCGACGTGGTGTTCGGCTGGGACTCGTCGGACCAGTGTTACGACAACACCCAGGTCACCGGCTGGCAGCACGGTTTCCCCGACGCGCTGGCGCGGCTGGACCTGGGCACGGCACGCCAGGTGCCCTGGGACAACCAGGTGCCGTTTTTCCTCGGCGAGTTCGTCAATGCCGATGGCACGCCCTACCCCGTGTGCCCGCGCCAGACCTTGAAGCGGGTGCTCGCGCGCGCCGAGAAGCTGGGTGTGATGGTGATGGCCGGCATGGAGTTCGAGTGGTTCAACTTCGCGGAAACGCCGCAGAGCTGGGCTGCCAAACAAGGTGTGGCGCCCGAGCCCATCACACCCGGCATGTTCGGTTATTCGCTGCTGCGCATGGCCGACCAGCGGGGCTTCTTCAACGCGCTGATGGACGAGATGCTGGCCTTCGGCGTGCCCATTGAAGGCCTGCACACCGAAACCGGCCCCGGCGTCTACGAAGTGGCCATCCAGTTCAGCGCCGCACTGGAAGCCGCCGACCGCGCCATCCTGTTCAAGACCGGGGCCAAGGAGATCGGCAAACGGTTTGGCGTGATGCCCAGCTTCATGGCCAAGTGGAAGGCCACGCTGCCCGGCTGCAGCGGCCACATCCACCAAAGCCTGTCCGACGGCAAGCGCAACCTGTTCTACGACGCGAAGAACAGCCGTTCGATGAGCCCGCTGTTCGAAAGCTACCTCGCCGGCCAGGTGGCCTGCCTGATGGAGTTCGCGCCGATGTTCTGGCCGACGGTGAACAGCTACAAGCGCCTGGTCGACGGCTACTGGGCGCCGGTGAAACCCACCTGGGGCCTGGACAACCGCACGGCCAGCTTCCGCGTCATCGCCGGCAGCCCCAAGGCAACACGGCTGGAAACCCGCTGCCCCGGCGCCGACGTGAACCCCTATCTGGCGATGGCGGCCGTCGTCGCCGCCGGCCTGCACGGTGTCGAAAAGGGCCTGAAGCTGACGACGCCGCCGATCACCGGCACCAACCAGGGCGCCGAGCACATGCCGCGTGCGCCGCGCTCGCTGATCCGCGCCACGCACAACTTCAAGGAATCGGCCATCGCACGCGACTGGCTGGGCGACACCTTCGTCGACCACTTCGCCGCCACACGCGAGTGGGAACACCGGCAGTGGCAGGATGCCGTGACGGACTGGGAACTCAAGCGCTACTTTGAAATCATCTGAGTCGAGATCATCTGAGGTGCAGGCGATGGACATCACCAGGTTCAGCTTCCCCACGCCCATCCACTTCGGCGCCGGTGCGCGCAAGCTGGTGGCGCCCCACCTGCTGGCCCAGGGTCTGAAACGGCCGCTGATCGTCACCGACAAGGCGCTGGCCGCGCTGCCGGTGCTGGCCGAGTTCCGCGGCCAGCTCGCGGGGCTGGACGTCGCGGTCTACGGCGGTGTTTTCGGCAACCCCACCGGCCCGCAGGTGATGGGCGGCGCGGCGGCGTTCAAGGCCCACGGGGCCGACTGCGTCATCGGCTTCGGCGGCGGCGCAGCGCTGGACGTGGCCAAGGTCGTGGCCTTGATGGCGGTGCACGACGGCGACGTGATGGAGTACGTCTGGGACCACCCGCAGGTGCGGCCCATCGTCCACCCGCTGCCTTACTTCGTGGCGCTGCCGACCACCTCGGGCACCGGCTCCGAGGTCGGCCGTTCGGCTGTGGTGGCCGAAGCCGACAGCCACGTCAAACGCGCCGTCTTCAGCCCCGCCCTGCTGGCCAAGGCGGTGTTTGCCGACCCCGAGCTGACCTTCGCCCTGCCCGGCCCCATCACCGCCGCCACCGGCATGGATGCGCTGACGCACAACATCGAGAGCTACCTGTCGCCGGCCTACCATCCGCTGTGCGACGGCATTGCGCTCGAAGGCCTGCGCATCGGCGCACGAGCGCTGGCCAAGGCCGTGCACGAACCGACGAACCTGCAGGCCCGCGCCGACATGATGATGAGCTCGATGATGGGTGCCATCGCCTTCCAGAAGGACCTGGGTTCGGTGCATGCCGCGGCCCATGCGCTGGGCGCCGTCGTCGACATGCACCACGGCCTGGCCAACGCGCTGATGATCGACACCGTGCTGGCCTGGAACCACGAGGCCGTGCCGCAGAAGTTCGACGAACTCGCGCACGCGGCCGGGCTGGCGGGTGGTGGTGCCACCTTCGTGCCCTGGTTGCGGCAGCTGAAAGCGCAGGTCGGCATCGGCGGCGGGCTGGCGCAGCGTGGTGTCACGCGCGACCATGTGGCGCGCATGCTGCCGCTGGCCGCCAAGGACTTTGCCGGCGCCACGAACCCGCGCCCCGCCACCGAAGCCGACTACGAACGGCTGTTCCTGCAGGCGATGTGAACACCATGAGAACCGGCCCGCTGCTGATCGGCGTTTCCTCGCGCATCTACATGCCAGGCACGGCAGGCATCAACGTCAGCGGCGTCTGGACCAAGACCCTGCACTACCTGGAACAGTCGGTGGCGCACTGGGTGCTGTCGGGTGGTGCGATGGCGGTGATGGTGCCGGCGGTGACGAAGGACAGCATCGTCACACGCAGCGACCTGAACCTGCACGACTACGCCCAGGCGCTGGACGGCCTGCTGCTGCAAGGTGGCAACGACGTGGCGCCGCAGAGCTACGGCGAAGAACCGCTGCAGCCCGACTGGGCCGGCGACCCGGTGCGCGACCGCTATGAACGTGAGCTGGTCGAGGCCTTCGTCGAAGCCGGCAAGCCGGTGTTCGGCATCTGCCGCGGCCTGCAGTTGCTGAACGTGATGTTCGGCGGCACGCTGCTGCAGGACATTCCGACGCAGCGGCCCAGCTCGCGTGCCCACCGCGACGCCTCGATCTACGAACGCCATGCCCATGCCGTCGAGGTGCTGCCGGGCACCCGCCTGGCCGCGCTGTACCCGGGCACGGCGCGCGCCACCGTGAACAGCATCCACCACCAGGGCATCAAGGACCTGGCGCCGGGTTTTGTCGTCGAGGCGCGCTGCCCCGACGACGGCATGGTCGAGGCCGTGCGCTGGCAGGGCCCCAGCTTCATTGCCGGCGTGCAATGGCACCCGGAGTTCCACGACCCCGAGGACCCGGCGCAGTTCGACGACCGCCCCATCCTCGCCGATTTCCTGAACGCGGCGCGTGCCGACCGCAAGTGAGTGCCCCATGCCGACGCTGAAGATCTTCAACCCCGCCACCGGCGCCCCGATTGCCGAGCTGCCCGCCGACGACGCGGCCTCGGTGGCCGCCAAGGCCGCCGC
>JBASTF010000671.1:0-5726 GCA_049274755.1 Rubrivivax sp.
CCCAGGTGCCGATGCCCGAGGCGCCGACCGAGCCGATGCCGCTGGCGCAGCCCGGCAGCACCAGTGCGCCGGTGCCGCACCATCATCCGACGCCGGCGCCCACCGCAGCCCAGCGCTGGAGCGACTATGCACACCGCTGCGCGGCGATCAAGGGCGTCGTCAGCTGCTGCGTCTTCGACCTGCGCTCGCAGCTGGCCCTGGCCCATGCCGGCGGCCTGCCCAGCGGTGAAAAACTCGCCATCCAGGGCGGCCTGCTGGTCGACGCCATTGCCAACGCCGCCGAATCGCTGGGCCTGGGCCATGCGCCGCCCGAAGCCGCCATCAGCATCGGCCAGCAACACCTGCTGCTGCGCCCTGTGCCCGGCCACCCGGGCGTGGTACTGCACCTCACGCTGCAGGCCAGTGCCAACAACCTGACGCTGGCGCGCATGCAGCTGGAGCGCGTGGTCGTGCCGGTCTGACCCAGGCTTCGCTGCAAGCAAAAGGGCGGCCATGGGCCGCCCTTTTGCTTGCAGCTCTGTCCGTGTTCAGGCGAACGCCGACCCACGCAGCTTGAACACCATCACCGCCGACACCAGCGCGCGCGCCTGCTCGCTCAGGCTTTCGGCCGCCGCCGCCGACTGTTCGACCAGCGCTGCGTTCTGCTGGGTCACATGGTCCAGCTGCGCGACCGAACCGCTGATCTGCACCAGGCCTTCGGTCTGCTCCTGGGTCGAGGTGTTGATCTCGCCCAGCAGCGTGTTGACGCGCCGCACCTGGGCCACGATCTCCTGCATGGTCGTGCCGGCTTCGCCGACCAGGGCCGTGCCGCCTTCGACACCTTCGACGTTGGCGCTGATCAGCGAGCGGATCTCCTTGGCGGCGTCGCCCGAGCGCTGCGCCAGCGTGCGCACCTCGCCGGCGACGACGGCAAAACCACGGCCTTGTTCACCGGCCCGCGCCGCTTCGACGGCAGCGTTCAGCGCCAGGATGTTGGTCTGGAAGGCGATGCCGTCGATGGTGGCGATGATGTCGGCCATGCGGCGGCTGGCGCCGCTGATGTTGTCCATCGTCGTCACGACGCGGCCGACGATCTCGCCGCCCTTTTCGGCCACCACACGTGCCGCATCGGCCATCTGGGCCGCCTGGCGCGCGGTGTCGGCATTGGTCTTCACGGCCGTGCTCAGCTGCTCCATCGAAGCCGCCGTCTGCTGCAGGCTGCTGGCCTGTTCTTCGGTGCGCTGCGACAGGTTGGCGTTGCCGTTGGCAATCTCGCCCGAGCCGGTGGCGATCGAGTCGCTGCTGCGGCGCACCTGGGTCACGATGCCGATCAGGCCATCGTTCATGCGGCCCAGCGCAGTGAGCAGCTGCGCCACTTCGTCCTGGCCCGTCACGTCGATCTGCGTCGTCAGGTCGCCGCCGGCCACGGCCTGGGCCACCTGGGTCGCCCGCACCAGCGGCCGGGTGATGCTGCGTGTGACGACGACGATCACCAGCGCGGCAATCGCCGCTGCCACCGCCATCACGACGAAGGCCAGCGTCGCCGAGCGCGACAGCGCGCTGGTTGCCACCACATGGGCCAGCGCCGACTCTTTGTTCTGCAACTCGATCAGTTCGCCCAGGCCCTTCACCGTCGCCGCGCCCAGCGGTGTGGTCGTGGCGGCACGCCAGGCCTTGGCGTCTTCGACCTGGCCGGCACCGTAGAGCTCGAACCACTTGGGCCGCGCGTCCAGGTACTTGCCGATGACGGCCTGCAGCGGGGTGTAGGCCTCGCGCTCGGCGGCTGTGAGATCACCGTCGGCAAAGGTTTTCAGCTTTGCTTCGAAGCTGCCGCGCAGGCCGCTCTCGGCGTCGCGGATCTTCTGCCGTGCGGCTTCGTCGCCGACCATGAACTGCGGAAAGCCATAGCGCAGCTCCCACAGCGTGCTTTGTGCAGCTGCCAGCGCCACGGCACCGCGGATGCGGCTCTCCGCCTGCTGCAAGCCCTTGTCGGCCTGGCTCATCATGTACCAGGCGAACAGCGCGCAGGTGCCGAGTGCAGCCAGCACCAGGACCAGCGTCGCGCCCAGGCGCTTCGCAATGCTGAAGGAGTTGAGCATGGGGTACGACCAGGCAGTGTGTTCGCCTGGACTTCGACCCCCAGCGCAACCGCTGAAGCCGGGCTGCAATGGGAACCGTGCACAGTTGGCAGGCGACGGACCCGGCTTGTAGCAGCCGGGCGCCGCCTGCTGGGCAACTCAGTGCACGACGCGCGAAAACACGAACTCGCCGTCTTCCACGTCCACCGGAATCACGTCCTTGGGGCCGAAGCGGCCCTGCAAGATCAGCTTGCTCACCGGGTTCTCCAGGCGCTGCTGGATCGCGCGCTTCAGAGGGCGTGCACCGAACACCGGGTCGAAGCCGACCTTGGCCAGCTCGGCCAGCGCTGCCGGCGACACATCGAGCTTCATCTCCAGCTTGGCCAGGCGTGCGTCGAGCTGGCGCAGCTGGATCGCCGCGATGGACTCGATGTGCTGCTGGTCCAGCGCGTGGAAGACCACGGTTTCGTCGATGCGGTTCAGGAACTCGGGCCGGAAATGCTGCTTGACCTCGCCCCACACGGCATCGCGAATGGTCTCCGACGGCTGCCCCGCCATCTGCATGATCAGGTGTGAGCCCAGGTTGCTGGTCATCACGATGACGGTGTTCTTGAAGTCCACGGTGCGGCCCTGGCCGTCGGTCAGGCGGCCGTCGTCCAGCACCTGCAGCAGCACGTTGAACACGTCGGGATGCGCCTTCTCCACCTCGTCGAGCAGCAGCACGCTGTAGGGCTTGCGGCGCACGGCCTCGGTCAGCGCACCGCCTTCGTCGTAGCCGACATAGCCCGGCGGCGCGCCGATCAGGCGGCTGACCGAGTGCTTCTCCATGTACTCGCTCATGTCGACGCGGATCATGTGGTCCTCGCTGTCGAACAGGAACCCGGCCAGCGCCTTGCACAGCTCGGTCTTGCCGACCCCGGTGGGGCCGAGGAAGAGGAAGGAGCCCAGCGGCCGGTTCGGGTCCGACAAACCGGCGCGTGAACGGCGGATGGCGTCGGCCACCGCGACGATGGCTTCGTCCTGGCCGACCACACGGTCGTGCAGCTTGTGTTCCATCTGCAGCAGCTTGTCGCGCTCGCCCTGCATCAGCTTGCTCACCGGAATGCCGGTGGCGCGGCTGACGACCTCGGCGATCTCCTCGGCACCCACCAGCGTGCGCAGCAGCTGCGCCTTGCCCTTGCCCGCTTCCTTGGCCTGCGCTTCCTTCAGCCGCTTCTCCAGTTCCGGCAGCTTGCCGTACTGCAGTTCGGCCACCTTGTTGAAGTCGCCCTTGCGCTTCAGCTCCTCGATCTGGAAGCGGATGCGGTCGATCTCTTCCTTCACATGCGCCGAACCCTGGGCCGTGGCCTTTTCGCTCTTCCACAGCTCGTCCAGATCGGCGTATTCACGTTCGAGCTTGACGATCTCTTCTTCGATCAGGCCGAGGCGGCGCCGCGAGGCTTCGTCGGTTTCCTTCTTCACCGCCTCGCGTTCGATCTTCAGCTGGATCAGGCGGCGGTCGAGGCGGTCCATCACCTCGGGCTTGGAGTCGATCTCGATCTTGATCTTGGCCGCGGCCTCGTCGATCAGGTCGATGGCCTTGTCGGGCAGGAAGCGGTCGGTGATGTAGCGGTGCGACAGCTCGGCCGCGGCGACGATGGCCGGGTCGGTGATCTCCACGCCATGGTGCACCTCGTACTTCTCCTGCAGGCCGCGCAGGATGGCGACGGTGGCCTCGACGCTGGGCTCGTCGACCAGCACCTTCTGGAAGCGGCGCTCCAGCGCGGCGTCCTTCTCCACGTACTTGCGGTACTCGTTCAGCGTGGTCGCGCCGATGCAGTGCAGTTCACCGCGCGCCAGCGCGGGCTTGAGCATGTTGCCGGCGTCGATGGCGCCTTCGGCCTTGCCGGCGCCGACCATCGTGTGCAGTTCGTCGATGAACAGGACGATGCGGCCCTCATCGGCCGACACCTCCTTCAGCACGGCCTTCAGCCGTTCCTCGAACTCGCCGCGGAACTTGGCACCGGCCAGCAGGCCGGCCATGTCCAGCGACAGCACACGTTTGCCCTTCAGCGAATCGGGCACCTCGCCGTTGACGATGCGCTGCGCCAGGCCTTCGACGATGGCGGTCTTGCCGACGCCGGGTTCGCCGATCAGCACCGGGTTGTTCTTGGAGCGGCGCTGCAGCACCTGGATGGCGCGGCGGATCTCGTCGTCGCGGCCGATCACCGGGTCCAGCTTGCCCTGGCGCGCGCGCTCGGTGAGGTCCAGCGTGTACTTCTTCAGCGCCTCGCGCTGGCCTTCGGCTTCGGCCGAGTCGACCTTCTGGCCACCACGCACCGCGTCGATGGCGGCTTCCAACGCCTTGCGGTTCAGGCCATGGCCGCGCACGACACCGCCGGTGTCGGTCTTTGCATCGGCCAGCGCCAGCAAAAACATCTCGCTGGCGATGAAGCTGTCGCCGCGTTTCGTGGCTTCCTTGTCGGCAGCCGACAGCAGCTGCACCAGGTCGCGCGAGGGCTGCACCGGCTGGTTGCCGCCCTGCACCTGCGGCAGGTTGCGCACGGCCACGTCCATGGCCTGGACCAGCGCGGCGGTGTTGGCGCCGGCGCGGTCCAGCAAGGCCTTGGGGCCGTCGGGCTGGGCCAGCATCGCGGCCAGCACATGGGCGGGTTCGATGTACGGGTTGTCGCCGGCGTTGGCGGCGCTCTGCGCTTCGCCCAGCGCCTGCTGGAAGGCGGTCGTGAACTTGTCGGCTCGCATGGGTGGAATCCTCCGGTTGCAGCGGACATGGGGCGGCTGACAGCACTTTTCAAGGCGCCGGCGCAGGCCCATTGTTCTGCATCAAACGGCGGGCTTGATGCCCGCTCCTTTCAGGGCTGGTGCAAGGTGGCGCAGTGCAGGCCACCGCCCACCCAGTTCGCCGTGATGGCGTCGACGAAGCGGATCTGGCGCCGCGGGAAGGCTTCGGCCACGATGCGCCGCACCTGCTCCTGCCGCGCGCGGGGTGTGCCGTGCGGCAGGTAGTCGGGCAACACAACCACGCCATTGGCGAGCACGAAGTTCAGGTAGCTGGCCGTGGCCATCTGCGTCAGCGCCTGGCCCTGGCGCCGGCCTTCTGCAGGCGGAAAGAAGTCGGCCGTCCATTCCTGCGACCAGGCGGTGTCGGCATCGGCGGACAGCACGACACGGCGCTCGATGGGCCTGGGCATCGGCAGCTTCAGCACACGCAGGCCGGCGCGCTGCAGGATCTCGAGGTTGCGCTGCATGCGCTGGCGGGTCAGCCGCGACACCGGGTGCGTGGCGACATCGGCATCGTCGGGCCAGGCCAGCAGCACGGTGTCGGCATCGGCAAAACGCACGAACTCGTCGCTGTGGCCGCCGCTGCCCCAGGCCACGTGCTGGCCGGTGATGGTGGCGCGCAGGTGCACGTCTTCGGCCAGACCGCCCGGCAGCCACAGCACCTGGCGCACACCGGGCAGGCGCAGCAGCCGGCGCTCCAGCGTCGCGCGGCCGAGGCCGGGGTTGCGTGAGGCATAGAGCTCTTCGTTGGCCAGGATCAGCCCCTGGCCGTTGAGCTCGACACCCCCGCCTTCGATGGCCAGCGCCGAGCGCTGCACACTGGCGCGGGCGAGGCCGGCGATGGCCAGGTCCACCGTTTCGCGCGAGAGGTCGGTGGCTGCCGCGCAG
>JBASTF010000672.1:0-4711 GCA_049274755.1 Rubrivivax sp.
GTGCCCAACATGCCGACGCCGTGCGCGCCGGGCTGCTGCCGCTGTCGATGCTGGCGTCGCGCGACTTCGAGCACAGCGTCGACACGATGGAAAAGCTGACGCTGGGCCCGCTGGCGCGCCGCATCTAAAGCGTCTGGATCTCGCGCGTCACGGCGTCGGCACTGCATTGCGATGAGGGCTTGTGCCGGCGCCGACGGACCAGAACCGCCGCACCGGCACGCTGCGGGACGTCGCGCACATCGTCATCCTGGTGCAGCAGAACCGGTGCTTCGAGCACGACTTCGGAACGGTGGACGGTGTGCGCGGTTTTGCCGACCGCTTCCCGATGCCTGTGCCTGACGTCGCCGGTCGCGTGGAAACCGGCGCCCCTTCGGTCAGCGACCCGACGATGCACGGGCCGGCGCTCGGCGAACAATGGCTCCCGTCCTGAGCAGCAACGCCGCCAGCGCCAACATGCGGTTCACGGCACCGGCCCATGCGGTGCCGGGCGCAGCGCCACGGTGCAGACAGACCAGCAGCGCTGGTGCCCGGCCAGCGCTACCGGGGTTCGGTGGCGGACAACGACGCGCCGATGCTGCCGGCGGCGTGTTGAGTTCCACGCAATCCTGACCCACTATTTCCATCTAATAGTGACCCACCCGTATTCGAGCCTCAGGGGCTCACGTTGTGGATAACTTCTTGGCCTTGGACTCCTTCTTGGACTGGGTTGGTTGAGCTGAACTGTTCTTGAAGCGGTAGCTGTCGTTGCCGGTCTCCAGGATGTGGCAATGATGCGTGAGCCGGTCCAGCAGCGCCGTCGTCATCTTCGCATCGCCGAACACCGTCGCCCACTCGCTGAAGCTCAGGTTGGTCGTGATCACCACGCTGGTCTGCTCGTACAGCTTGGACAGCAGATGGAACAGCAGCGCCCCGCCCGACGCGCTGAACGGCAGGTAACCCAGCTCGTCGAGGATGACCATGTCGGCGTAGGCCAGCCGATGCGCGATCTGCCCGGCCTTGCCCGCGGCCTTCTCGAGCTCCAGCGCGTTGACGAGTTCGACCGTGGAGAAGAACCTCACACGTCGATGGTGATGCTCGATCGCCTGCACGGCCAGCGCCGTCGCCAGGTGCGTCTTGCCTGTCCCCGGCCCACCGACCAGCACCACGTTCTGCGCATCCTCCAGGAACTCGCAGCGATGCAGCTGCCGAACCAGCGCTTCGTTCACCTCGCTCTGAGCGAAGTCGAAGCCTGCCATGTCCCGGTACACCGGCAGGCGAGCCGCCTTCAACTGGTAGGCCACCGAGCGCACCTCCCGCTCGGCCGTCTCCGCCTTGAGCAGCTGCGACAGCACTGGCTGTGCCGCCTCGAAGGCCGGTGCACCTTGCTCGGCCAGTTCCGCCACCGCGTGCGCCATGCCGTGCATCTTCAGCTCACGCAGCATGATCACGAGGGCCGCACTCGCAGGGTCATGACGCATGGCAGTTCTCCTTGGCCGCGTAAGCGTGTGCGGCCTGAGCCTTGCCGCGCAGCGCGTCGTAGCGCAGCACGTTGGCCTGCGGTTCGTTGGCCAGACGCAGTGCCTGCGGTGCAGTCACCGGCGACGCAGGGGGCTTGCCATCGAGCAAGCGGTGCAGCACGTTGAGCACATGCGTCTTGGTCGGCACCCCAGCCTCCAGCGCCAGCTCGACTGCGGCGAGCACGGCCTGCTCGTCGTGATGGAGCACCAGTGCCAGGATCTCCACCATCTCGCGGTCGCCGCCGAGTTGCTTGAGCAAGGCGACCTGGAGCCGCCTGAACCCTTCAGGCAGTTCGACGAACGGTGCGGCCGTGTCGTGGCGTCGGTCGATGATGCGCGCGTGCTGGCAGACGATCTGGCCCTCGGCGGCGATGACGAGCCGATCGGCGTAGACGCGCAGGCTCACCGGCCGGTTGGCATACGACGCGGGCACGCTGTAGCGGTTGCGCTCGAAGTGCACCAGGCAGGTCGGCGAGACGCGCTTGGTGTGTTCGACGAAGCCATCGAAGGGACGCGGCATGTGCATCAGCGAGGTCCGCTCCTGCGCCCACACGTCGGCTACGGTGCCAAGCAGCTTGCCATGGGTGATCTCGCCCCACAACGCCTTGCAGCGCTGCTCCAGCCAGTCGTTCAAGTCGTCGAGCGTGGGGAAGACTGGAACGGGCTGCCACAGCCGATGACGCGCATCGCGCACGTTCTTCTCGACCTGGCCCTTCTCCCAGCCGGATGCCGGGTTGCAGAACTCGGCCTCGAACAGGTAGTGGCTGACCATGGCCTGGAAGCGTGCGTTGATGTCGCGCTCCTTGCCGCGTCGGACCTTGTCGACGGCGGTGCGCATGTTGTCGTAGATGCCGCGGCGCGGCACGCCGCCGAGCACATCGAAGGCGTGGTTGTGCGCGTCGAACAGCATCTCGTGGGTCTGCAGCGGGTAGGCCCGCAACAAGAAGGCTCGGCTGTGGCTGAGCTTGAAGTGCGCGATCTGCAGTTTGGTGCGTTCGCCGGCAATGACAGCCCAGTCTTCGCTCCAGTCGAACTGGAAGGCTTCGCCGGCGCCGAAGGTCAGTGGCACGAAGGTGCCGCGGCCGGTGGTCTGCTCGACTTCGTGGCGCTGCGCAATCCACGCGCGCGCGAAGGCGGCCACGCGACCGTAGGAGCCGTCGAAGCCCAGCGCGACGAGCTCGGCGTGCATCTGCTTGAGCGTGCGCCGCTGTTTGCGCGACTTCGACATCTCGCTCCTGAGCCAGCCCGAGAGCTTCTCGGCGAACGGGTCGAGCTTGCTGGGACTGCTGCGCTTGGGATAGCGCGGCTCGGCCGTCCCGGCACGAAGGTACTTCTTGATGGTGTTGCGAGACAGGCCGGTGCGCCGGGCTATCTCGCGGATGGATAGTTGCTCGCGCAGTGCCCAACGTCTGATGACACTCAATGTCGCCACGTCAATCACTCCTACTGCTCCCTGCCACTCAAAGCAGCAGGTTAGGGTTCTTGCGTGGGTCAGTTTTAGATGGAAATCAGCGGGGTCAGTGGATCACTTCAGGGTGGAAATCAACACTCACTCGCCTATGCGCTGGAATGCGCGCTGCGGTCCGCGGTGGCGAACCGGAAGTACGGCGGCACGATGCTCGCTCGTACCGGTCAGGTGCCCAACCGCAGCCGCTATCGCCGGATGATGGATATGTACCCGGACGAGGACAAGCACACCGCGCGCCGCGAAGCCCAGGAGCGTCTGATGCTGGGCAATGCGCGCGTGGCAAACCCGGGCTGATCACAAATGGCACGCACCCACGTCCCTGCCAGCCTGCTGCGTCGCGTTGACGCGCTGACGGACAAAGCAACGGGTGAGCCCAAGCGGCCGGGCGTGATGCTCATGCCTCGCATGATGGGTCTAGACGAGTGGGAAAAAGTGGCCATGGCCCAACAGCGGGAGGCACTGGAGGCGGCGCGCGAGGACCGCGAAGTGCGGGGCGAACCGCGGATTGATGTCGCAACGCTGCCCGAGGCTGTGATCGCTTACGGGTACAGCACCACTACTGGAGAAGTGCACTCGCGCATCGTCGGCAAGCGTCCACCACTCCCACCCGGCAGCGCGCGCTGACAACGGAGGTTCTATGAAAGCAACTGAGCAAGACCTTGCAGCTTGGCGCGCCGCCAAAGCTCAGCAGGACGAAGCGGACAGGCGCGAAGGGCGTGTGCCCACCGAAGCGCTGCGGGGCACCACAGCGCCACCGGGGTCCACCCCTTGGGCTCAAGTGCGACGCGGTGGGCTTGCCACTGCTCGCTGGGGTCGGCGATGAACACTCGCCGTGATCAGCTTGCCTCAGAAGTTGAGCGTGCCGCCATCGACGTGCAAGCGCTGTCAAACCGCATGGCCGCGGCGGACGACCTGCCGTTGGGCATCTGCGCCCAGCACGGCGAAGCGCTCGGGAAGGCGGCACGGATGCTCTGTTTTGCTGCGGAGGTGCTGCACGGGCGCCGGACTGACGCCCTGACGCTGTTCTTCGCCGACCCGCCAACAGTCAAGGATCGCCGCGCTGCGTTGGCCGACGTGTAGGTCGCCCAGCTTGTCACCCCCGTTGTCAGGCCACCGTGGGCGGGAGGTGTCTGTGAGGCATAACGGAGCCAGCGGGGCACAGGCACCCCTTCAGCCTGGGGAACCCCGCATTCAGCAGAGCGCCACAACCCGCATGGGCGGACGGCGCTCTGTTGTCTTGAGCCCGTAACGGTGTACCCAGCGTGGCCCCCTGCGGTGGGGTGCTGAGTATCCGCTGATACAAAGCAAAAGCGCACCCCGAGAGGTGCGCTAAGTGCTTGTTTTTATTGGTGGCCTGGGGCGGAATCGAACCACCGACACGCGGATTTTCAATCCGCTGCTCTACCAACTGAGCTACCAGGCCGAGCCCGTGAGTATAACCCGGCTCGGCAGCGCGCTCACACCACGCCGCGCTTGTTGCGCGACAAGTCCACGCCCAGCTGCTTGAGCTTGCGATAGAGGTGGGTGCGTTCGAGGCCGGTCTTCTCGGCCACGCGTGTCATCGAGCCACCTTCCTTGGCGAGGTGGAACTCGAAATAACTCTTCTCGAAGGCGTCGCGCGCCTCGCGCAGCGGGCGGTCGAGGTCGAAGCTCTGCTCGGCCTGCGGGCCGCTGGGCACACCGGCCGCGGGCAGCGGCAGCAGGCCGCCATGCAGCATCGCCGCGTCGCTGCCCGGCAGCGTGATCT
>JBASTF010000673.1:0-6240 GCA_049274755.1 Rubrivivax sp.
GGCCAGTGCGCCGGGCCAGCCGGCGGCGGCATGGGCACGCAACTGCGATGCCTGCACGGCGGCCAGGATGCGGGCGTTTTCGGCCCTGGAAGGCGGCGAGGCCATGGGCACATTCTGCCGGAGCGGCGCCGGGCCTTGCGCCCGGCCGGTTCAGGCCGACGGCGCGAGCGTGAAGCGCCGCACCACGTCGCCCAGGCGTGCCGCCTGTTCCTTCAGCGATTCGGCGGCGGCGCTGGACTGTTCCACCAGCGCGGCGTTCTGCTGCGTCATCTGGTCCAGCTCGGACACGGCGCCGTTGACGCGGCCGATGCCCTGGCTTTGTTCGTCGCTGGCCGACATCACCTCGCCGATGATGTCGCTGACCCGTTGCACGCTGGCGACGATCTCGTCCATCGTGCTGCCGGCGTCGGCCACCAGCTTGGAGCCGGACTCGACCTTGTCGACGCTGGCGCCGATCAGGGTCTTGATCTCGCGGGCGGCTTCGGCGCTGCGCTGCGCCAGGCTGCGCACTTCGCTGGCCACCACGGCGAAGCCGCGGCCCTGTTCGCCGGCGCGTGCCGCTTCCACCGCGGCGTTCAGCGCCAGGATGTTGGTCTGGAACGCGATGCCGTCGATGGTGCCGATGATGTCGCTGATGCGCTTGGACGCGGTGTTGATCTCGTCCATCGTGCTGACCACCTGCGACACCACCTCGCCGCCGCGGTGCGCCACCTGGGCGGCCGAGCTGGCCAGCTGGTTGGCGGTGCGTGCCGAGTCGGCGCTCTGGCCCACGGTGCCGGTCAGCTGCTCGATGGCGCTGGCCGTCTTCTGCAGGTTGGACGCCGTCTCTTCGGTGCGGCGGCTCAGGTCGGTGTTGCCCGAGGCGATCTCGGTGCTGGCGGTCTGGATGCTGTCGGCGGCGCTGCGCACCTGGCCGACGGTGCGGGCCAGCGACTCGTTCATCGCCAGCAGCGCACGCATCAGCTCGCCCATCTCGTCGCCGCGCGTGACCTGCTGCTTGTGGCCCAGGTCGCCGCCGGCGATGCGGTTGGCCAGCGACACGGCGTCCAGCAGCGGCGTGCGGATGGACTTCACCAGCAGGTGTGTGCCCACCAGCATGCCGCCGATGATGAAGGCGACGACGACCATCGCGATGGTCAGCGTCAGCTTGCGGTCGGCAGCGATCTGCTGGCGCGCGGCGGCCGAGGCGTCTTCCTGCAGCTTGACGAAGTCGTTCAGGGCCTGCAGGTAGGGCGCGACGGCGGGCTGGAAAACGGTGGCCGCTTCCTTGCGCGCACCTTCCAGGTCACCGCCGTCCTTCAGCTTCGTGACCTTGCCCGAGGCGTCGAGCACGGTCTGGCGCAGCGTCGCGATCTTCTGCGTCAGCGCCTGTTCGGCCTCGCTCTGCGGCAGTTCCTTCAGCTGCTTCTGCAGCTCGGTGATCTTCGCGATGGCCGCGGTGTTGGCATCGCCCAGCACCTTGGTGACGCCGGCGTCGGTGTTGATGGCATTGGCCATCGCGCGGTTGACCGCGCCTTCGGTCAGATAGGTCCAGCGTGTGGCCAGCGCGATCTTGGTCTCGGCCAGCGTCAGCACCTTGTCGGCGTAGGACTGCGATTGTTGGGCGCGGACGCTGGCGAAGGCGATCAGCGCGGCGAGGGCCGCGATGAACAGGCCGACGGCCAGCCACAGCTTGGTCCCGATGCGTGCGTTCTGGAAGTTCATGGTGATGGTGGCTTGGGTCGGGGGGAGGGGGAAGGGATCAAAGAGCCGGTCGTGCGTCGAGCCGGAACGTGGCAACCAGGGCTGCCGGAGGGGTGATCTGGGATTGCTGCAACATCTCAGGCGTGCGCCAGCTTGAAGGTGGCCACCAGCGAGGCCAGGCGTTCGGCCTGGTCCTTCAGCGACTCGGCGGCAGCGGCGCTTTCTTCGACCAGGGCCGCGTTCTGCTGCGTCATCTGGTCCAGCGTCGCCACGGAGCCGTTGACCTGGGCGATGCCCTGGCTTTGTTCGCCGGCGGCGGCCATGACCTCGCCGATGATGTCGGTGACGCGGTGCACGCTGTCGACGATCTCGTTCATCGTGCTGCCGGCGTTGCCGACCAGGCGTGCACCCGACTCGACACGTTCGACGCTGGTGCCGATCAGCACCTTGATCTGCTTGGCGGCCTCGGCGCTGCGCTGGGCCAGCGTGCGCACCTCGCCGGCAACGACGGCGAAGCCGCGGCCCTGTTCGCCGGCGCGTGCCGCTTCCACCGCGGCGTTCAGCGCCAGGATGTTGGTCTGGAACGCGATGCCGTCGATGGTGCCGATGATGTCGGCGATCTTCTGGCTGCTGGCGTTGATCTCGCCCATCGTCGCAACGACCCGGGCCACGACCTCGCCACCACGGCGTGCCACTTCGCTGGCCGAACTGGCCAGCTGGTTGGCGGTGCGCGCCGAGTCGGCCGTCTGCGAGACGGTGGCGGTGATCTGCTCCATCGCGCTGGCCGTCTGCTGCAGCGAGCCCGAGGTCTCTTCGGTGCGCTGCGACAGGTCGGTGCTGGCGGCAGCGATCTCCGAGCTGGCGCCGGCGACGTTGACGGTGCCGCTGCGGATCTGCTGCACCATGCCGGTCAGGCTGTGGTGCATGCTGCCCAGCGCATGCTGCAGGGCGCCGATCTCGTCACCGCGCACGGCCTGCGACACCGGCACCGAGAGGTCCTTGTCGGCGATGCGCTGCGCCGCGGCGATGGCCTGGGCCAGCGGACGTGTCACCGAGCGTGTCATCCACCAGGCCAGCGCGCCGCCCAGCACCAGGGCCAGCGTGCAGGTGGCCATCAGCGTGGCCTGCGCACGTTCGGAACGCTGGGCGACTTCGCCGCCCAGCGCTTCGCTGCGCTGTTGTTCATGGGCCTGCAGCATCGCCACGGCCGCCAGGTAGGTTTCGGCGTCGGCCGTCATCGGCCCGGCGACGAGCTGGTTGCCTTCGTCGGCATTGCCGGCCTTGAACGCGGCGCCGGCACGGGCACGCACGTCGACATAGGTCTTGCGCTTGCCGCCGACGTCGTCGAACAGCCGGCGCTCGTCGGCATCGGCCAGCGACTTCTCGACCTGCTGCTGCAGCTTGGTGATGTCGTCCGACGTGGTTTTCATCTGCGGTTCGAGGAAGGCCACCGTCGCAGCGTGGTAGCCCGAGCGGCCGATGGTCAGCGCCCGCATCAGGTTCAGCCGCACCGCACCTTCCCACTGCTCGATGTCGGTCACCCGCTGCGCCAGCGCGTCGCGCTGCTGCTGCAGCGCGGCGATCTCGCGCAGCTGCACCAGGCCGGTGGCGGCCATCGCCAGCATCAGCGCCAGCAGGGCGGCGAAACTCAGGCCCAGGCGGATGCCGATGCGCAGGTTGGAAGGCTTGAACTGCATGGGTACGGCTCTGGAAAGGTCGCGAGGCTAGGCCGGCTGCAGGCCGTGGGACTCGCCGACGTTGAAGGCCGCCACCACGGCAGCCAGGCGCGCGGCCTGCTCCTTCAGCGATTCGGCAGCGGCCGCGCTCTGCTCGACCAGGGCCGCGTTCTGCTGCGTCATCTGGTCCAGCTGCGACACCGCGCCGTTGACCTGGCCGATGCCCTGGCTCTGCTCGGAGGACGCGGCCATGACCTCGCCGATGATGTCGGCCACCCGCTGCACGCTGGCGACGATCTCGTTCATCGTGCTGCCGGCGTCGGCCACCAGGCGCGAGCCGGAATCGACCTTCTCGACGCTGGCGCCGATCAGGCTCTTGATCTCGCGCGCCGCGCCGGCGCTGCGCTGCGCCAGGCTGCGCACTTCGCTGGCGACAACCGCAAAACCACGGCCTTGTTCGCCGGCGCGTGCGGCTTCCACCGCGGCGTTCAGCGCCAGGATGTTGGTCTGGAACGCGATGCCGTCGATGGTGCCGATGATGTCGCCGATGCGGCGGCTGGCGGCATTGATCTCGTCCATCGTCGACACCACCTGGGCCACGACCTGGCCGCCCCGCTGCGCGACATCGGCCGCCGAACTGGCCAGCTGGCTGGCCTGGCGTGCGGCGTCGGCGCTCTGGCTCACGGTGCCGGTCAGCTGGGCCATGGAGCTGGCGGTCTGCTGCAGGCTGGAGGCGGTCTGCTCGGTGCGGACCGACAGGTCGCTGTTGCCCGAAGCCACTTCACGGCTGGCGACCTCGATGCTGCTCGAGGACTGGCGCACGTCGCCGACCATCTGCTGCAGCCACTGCTGCATCTGCGACAGCGAGCCCAGCAGGTCGGCGGCCTCGTCCTTGCCGTCGACGCGGATCGGCTTGGTCAGGTCGCCGGCGGCGATGGCCTGGGCCACGCTGCGGGCGTAGAGGATGGGCCGGGTGATGGAGGCCGAGTTCAGCAGCGTCAGCGGCACCACCAGGGCGACGACGACGAGCAGGGCGCCGCAGAACACCAGCATCACCGTGAACATGGCGCTGGAGAAACGCTCCTGCGTCGCCTGGCTTTCGGTGTTGACGATGTTGTCGATCTTGGCGACGTCGGCTTCGACGTTGCCGACATGCTGCTTGGCGCGCGCCAGCATCTTGTCGACGACGCGGGCGTTGTCGTAGGCGCCGTTCTGGATCTGCGCCAGCACCGGCTCCGAGGCCTTGGCGTAGGCGCCCAGTTCCTCGATGGCGTGGCGGGCCACCGCGTCGTCGGCGTCTTCCTCGCCGGCGATCAGCGCTTCCAGCGCCTTGCGCGTCGCGGCGATCTCGGTCTGCCAGCCTTCGCGGTGCTTCAGCACCGCAACGCCGTTTTCGTAGTCGATGACCATCTGTTTCTCGAACAGACGCACCGCGGCGAGATGGTTGCGGACCTTGGCGACGTGCTGCAACCCGTTGATCGAATGTTCGACCAGCTTGGCGTTCAGCGCCTTCAGGCGCAGGCCGCCACCCAGGCCGGCGGCGCCGACCAGGGCGAACATGGCCAGCACCATCGCGATGGCGCCGACCATGCGGGTACGGATCGTGAATCCGCGCATCAGGGCAGACAGGTTCATGGGAGCAGGCCCTCAGCAGGTGTCAGTGGCGCGAACGGCGCACGAGGGAGCCGATGTCCAGGATCAGCGCGACGCGGCCGTCGCCCATGATCGTGGCGCCCGAGACGTCGTCGACCTTGCGGTAGTTCGACTCCAGGTTCTTCACGACCACCTGTTGCTGGCCCAGCAGCTCGTCGACCAGCAGGGCCACGCGGCCGCCTTCGGCTTCGACGACGACCATGATGTTGCTGACATGCTCGAAGTCGAAACGCGGCACGTCGAAGACCTTCTCCAGGTCGACCACGGGCATGTATTCGTCGCGCACTTCGACGACGCGGCCCGAGCCGCCGATCGTCTTGATCATGCCGGCCTGCACCTGGAAGGACTCGACGACGCTGCTCAGCGGCAGGATGTAGCACTCTTCGCCGACGCCGACGCTCATGCCGTCCATGATGGCCAGCGTCAGCGGCAGGCGCACACGCACCGTCATGCCGTAGCCTTCGGCGCTGTCGATCTCGACGGTGCCGCCCAGCGCGGTGATGTTCTTCTTCACCACGTCCATGCCGACGCCGCGGCCGGAGACGTCGGTCACCTGTTCGGCGGTGCTGAAACCGGGCGCGAAGATCAGGCCGTAGACCTCCTGGTCGCTCATCGAGTCCGGCGCGTCCAGGCCGCGTTCGCGGGCCTTGTTCAGCAGCTTCTGGCGGTTCAGGCCCTTGCCGTCGTCGCGCACCTCGATGACGATGCTGCCGCCCTGGTGGCTGGCGATCAGCGTGATCGTGCCGGTCTCGGGCTTGCCCTTGGCCAGGCGTTCGGCCGGCAGTTCGATGCCGTGGTCGCAGCTGTTGCGCACCAGGTGGGTCAGCGGGTCGGTGATCTTCTCGACCAGGCCCTTGTCCAGTTCGGTGGCTTCGCCCACCTGCACCAGCTCGACCTTCTTGCCCAGCTTGCTGGCCAGGTCGCGCAGCATGCGCGGGAAGCGGTTGAACACCAGCGACATCGGGATCATGCGGATCGACATCACGGCTTCCTGCAGGTCGCGCGTGTTGCGTTCCAGATCGGCCATGCCCGAGGCCAGCTGCTGGTACAGCGCGGCGTCGATGTCCTTGCTGTTCTGCGCCAGCATGGCTTGTGTGATGACGAGTTCGCCGACCAGGTTGATCAGCTGGTCGACCTTGTCGACCGACACGCGCAGCGTGCTCGATTCAGCGCCGGCGCCGGCCTTCTCGGCCTTGGCGGCGGCGGGGCGGGCCGGGGCAGCGGCCAC
>JBASTF010000674.1:0-4649 GCA_049274755.1 Rubrivivax sp.
CTGGCAGCGGCTGCGCACCGTGGGCAGCAGATGGGCCGGGTCGGCCACGCCCAGCAGCACACGGGTGCCGGCCGGTGGCTCTTCCAGCGTCTTCAGCAACGCGTTGCCAGCCTGCAGGTTGATGGCCTCGGCCGGGTGCATCAGCAGCACTTTGCCGCGCCCACGCGACGAGGTCTTCATCACCCAGTCGATGGCGGCCCGCACCTCGTCGATGCGGATCTGCCGGCTGGGTTTCTTCTTGTCGTCGTCGGGTTTGTCGTCCACCAGTGGCCAGGCCAGCGCCACACGCTGGGCCTCGGGCAGCAGCACGTAAAGGTCGGGATGCAGCCGGCCCTGCACCAGCCGGCAACTGCCGCAGCGGCCACAAGGCCGGCGGCCGCCATCGGCCTCGCACAGCCAGGCCTGGGCCAGCACCAGGCCGAAGTGCAGCGTGCCGATGCCGGTGGCGCCATGCAGCATCAGCGCATGGCCACGCTGGTGCGCCAGCGCGTCGGCCACCGGTGCCGCCAGCCAGGGCAGCGGCAGTGCACGGTCTTCGCCGACGACCAGGTTCACGGGCTCACCACCAGCCGCGGGCCGCCACGGCCGTCTGCAACTGCGTCCAGACTGCCGCTGGCGGCTGCAAGGCATCGAGCACGGCAACCCGCTGCGTCGCCGCAGCGGCACGGCCAGCGTAGCCGCTGCGCACACGCTCGAAAAACGCCTGGTCCTGGCGTTCGAAGCGGTCGGGCGCACGTGCTGCGGCGCGGCGCTCGGCGGCGGTGGCCGCCGGCAGGTCGAACCACAGCGTCAGGTCGGGCTGGCGGCCTTGCTGCACCCAGGTTTCCAGTGTCGCCAGCACCTCGGTGCTGAAGCCGCGCCCGCCGCCTTGATAAGCAAAGCTGGAATCGGTGAAGCGGTCGCACAACACGGTGGTGCCCTGCGCCAGCGCCGGTTCGATCTGCTGCTGCAGGTGGTCGCGCCGCGCAGCAAAGACCATCAGGGCTTCGGTCAGCGGGTCCATGGCTTCGTGCAGCACCAGTTCGCGCAGGCGCTCGGCCAGCGGCGTGCCGCCGGGTTCGCGGGTGACCAGCACCTCGTGGCCCTGCGCGCGCAGCCAGGCTGCCAGGGCCTCGATGTGCGTGCTCTTGCCCGCGCCGTCGATGCCTTCGAAAGTGATGAAGCGGCCGGCTCTCACCGGGTGCCGCCGCGCTGGTACTGGTTCACCGCGCGATTATGGTCGGCCAGTGTGTCGCTGAAGACGCTGCTGCCATCGCCACGGGCCACGAAGTACAGCGCCTTCGTCGTCTCGGGTTTCACTGCGGCGCGCAGCGAAGCCAGGCCAGGCATCGCAATCGGCGTCGGCGGCAGGCCGGCGCGTGTGTAGGTGTTGTACGGCGTGTCGGTCTGCAGGTCGCGTTTGCGCAGGTCGCCGTCGAAGGCCTCGCCCAGGCCGTAGATGACGGTCGGGTCGGTCTGCAGCGGCATGCCGATGCGCAGCCGATTGGCGAAGACCCCCGCCACCTTGCCGCGGTCGCCGGCGATGCCGGTTTCCTTTTCGACGATGGAGGCCAGCACCAGCGCATCGTTCATGCTCTTCAGCGGCGTGTCGGCCGCACGTTCGGCCCAGGCCGTGGTGAGCTTGATGTCCATCGCCCGCAGCGCACGTTTCAGCACCGCGACGTCGCTGACGCCGCGGCTGTAGGCATAGGTGTCGGGAAAGAAGCGGCCTTCGGCGCGTTCGCCGGGGCGACCCAGCGCCGCCATCAGCTGGTTTTCGTCCATCTGCGCCGTCGTCGGCTTCAGGCTTGGGGCCCTGGCCAATTCGGCGCGCCACTGGCGCAGCGTCCAACCTTCGATCAGGCGCACGGTTTCCAGCGTCTCGTCGCCCTGCACCATGCGCTGCAGCAGCTGGCGCGGCGTGGTGCCGGTGTCGATGGCATAGCTGCCGGCACGGATGCGCCGCGCCTGGCCCGACCAGCGGAACCACTCGTAAAGCAGGAAGGGCGAACTCATCACGCCGGCCTGCACCCAGCCGGCGGCGATCTCGCGCGGCGTCGTGCCGGCTTCGATCGACAGCTCGACGCTGGGCGCGGCCAGCGGCAACGGCCGGTTCAGCCACCACAGGCTGCCTGCCGCAGCCAGCGCTGCCAGCAGCAGCAAAACACCCACGAGCCTTCGGAACATGGGCGGCGATGATAATGACCGCATGACCGCTGCCACCCTGCAAGGCGCCCTGCGCCTGACCGATTGGGGCCTGATCCGCGCCCAGGGCGCCGAGGCCCGCAGTTTCCTGCACAGCCAGCTGACGCAGGACATGCTGCACCTGGACGAGGGCAGCGCGCGCCTGGCCGGCTATTGCTCGGCCAAGGGGCGGCTGCTGGCCAGCTTCATTGTCTGGCAGCGTGGCCCCGACGAGGTGCTGCTGGCCTGCAGCGCCGACCTGCTGACCACAACGCTGAAGCGTTTGTCGATGTTCGTGCTGCGTGCCAAGTGCAAGCTCTCGGATGCCACGGCCGAACTGCCGCTGTACGGCCTGGCCGGCGCTGCCGCCGATGCTGCCGTCTGGAGCCGCCGCCACGCCGAGGGTGTGGACCTGATCCGCCTGCCCGATGCCGCCGGCAGCACCCGCTGGCTGCAGGCTGGCGGTGAACTGCCGGCCGGCCCGGCGCTGTCGGACCAAGCCTGGCGCTGGCTCGAGGTGCAAAGCGGTGTGCCACGCATCGTCGCCGCCACCGTCGAGCAGTTTGTGCCACAGATGGTGAACCTCGAGGTCGTCGGCGGCGTGAACTTCCAGAAGGGCTGCTACCCGGGCCAGGAGATCGTCGCGCGCAGCCAGTACCGCGGCACGCTGAAGCGCCGCGCCTACCTGTTCGACGCCGACGGCGCGGCCCAGGTTGGCCAGGAACTGTTCGCCAGCGGCGACCCCGGCCAGCCCGCAGGTCTGGTGGCGGCGGCAGCACCGGCGCCCGACGGCAGCGGCCGCTACGCCGTGCTGGCCGAAACCAAGATCGCCGCGCTGGCCGACACG
Source organism: Rubrivivax sp. (assembly GCA_049274755.1). Classification (GTDB taxonomy): domain Bacteria; phylum Pseudomonadota; class Gammaproteobacteria; order Burkholderiales; family Burkholderiaceae_C; genus Rubrivivax. The sequence continues at coordinate 3,011 of JBASTF010000674.1, forward strand.
CTGCACCTGGGCAGTGCCGAAGGCCCGCTGCTCGTGCCCGCCGCCCTGCCCTACGCGCTGCCGGCCGACCGCTGATGGCGCACTGATGGCAACGCGCCGCTACGTCTACTACCGCGTGCGGCCCGATGCGGTGGCCCAGGTGGCGGCGGCCTTGCACGAGGACATCGCCGCCGGCCGCCTGCAGTTGCTGCGCCGCCCCGAACTGCGTGACGGGTTGGCCACGCTGATGGAAGTGCATGCCGGCGACGACCCCGCCATCGAAGCCCGGCTGGCCGCCCTGGTGCAGCCCTGGCTGCAGGGCGAACGGCATGTCGAGCGTTTCGAAACGCTGTAGCTGCCGCTACAACGGCTTCGTCATCGTCTGGTGCGCGATGCCGGCTTCCTCGAACGGCGCACCCTCCGCGACGTAACCAGCGCGCAGGTAGAACGGCACGGCGCTGGCCTGGGCATGCAGCAGCACGGCGCGCCGGCCCTGCGCACGTGCCGACTGCATCAGCGCCTGCAGCACGGCACTGCCGACGCCACTGCCGCGCAGCGTCGGCAACACCGCCATGCGGCCGATCTTGGCCACACCGGGCCCGGCCTCGACCCAGCGCCCGGTGGCCACGGCCAGGCCGAAGCGGTTGAAGGCCACGGCGTGCACGGCCGTCGCATCGGCCGTGTCCCCTTCAAGTTCGGCCGGGATCTTCTGTTCGTCGACGAACACCGCCTTGCGGATGGCCTGGGCCTCGGCACCCAGTGCCTGCCAGGCGCCGACCCGCAGATCGACCATGGCTTCGCCGGCTTCGTAGCCCAGCAGCGCTGCACGCAGCGCGTCGGGCACCGGGCGGCTGGTCTGTGTTGCCGGGTCGGCAAAGACATAGACCAGTTCGCCGCTGACCAGCAACTGGCCGCTGCGGAACAGCCCGCACTCGAAAACCATCGACGAATTGCCGATGCGGCCACAGCGGATGCCGACCTCGCAGACATCGTCGTAGCGCGCCGAGCCCAGGTACTCCACCGTCGCCTTGCGCACGAAGAGGTCGCCGTCCAGCGCCGCCATCGTCTCGTGGTACGGCAGCGCCAGCGCGCGCCAGTAGCCGGCGACGGCGGTGTCGAAGTACATCAGGTAGTGGCCGTTGAAGACGATCTTCTGCATGTCGACCTCGGCCCAGCGCACACGCAGGCGGTCGAAGAAGCGGAAGTCGGCGATGGTTCTTGTCGTCATGGGTTCCAGGCTTTCTGCAGCGCGGCCGCGGCGGCGGCCTGCGCGGCACCGGCCTCCTTCAGCACACGCCCCATCTTGATGAAGTCGTGCGTCATGCCGCGCGCCAGTTCCAGGTCCACGGCGACGCCGGCGGCACGCAGCCGGTCGGCATAGGCGATGCCTTCGTCGACCAGTGGGTCGCATTCGGCCAGGATGAAACAGGCCGGCGCCACGCCGTCCACGTCGTCGGCCAGCAGCGGTGCAAACCGCCAGTCGCTGCGCTGTTCGTGTGCGATGTAGTGGTCGAAGAACCAGCCGATCGTGGCGGCATCGATCAAAAAGCCGTTGGCAAACAGCTTGTGCGACGCGGTGTCCGCATGGGCCGTGGTGCCTGGCGTGATCAGCAGCTGCAGCGCCAGCGGCAAGCCGTGGTCACGCGCCAGCAGCGCGCAG
>JBASTF010000675.1:0-2166 GCA_049274755.1 Rubrivivax sp.
GCCCTGCTCGAACGCGCGCGGCCCTCGCAGCCCGGGCTGCTGCTCAACGCGGTGCGGCCGAACCGGCTGCGCTTCGTGCCGGCGCTGAACCTCGAGCCGGGTGACCTGCACCTGGCCCTGGTGCTGCTGGAGGCGGCGCTGTTCTGATCACCAGGGCCGGTCAACGCTATGGGACGACTCGCGCCGCGCCCTGCAGCAGGACCACGGCGTCGAAGCGCTGGACGCGGCGCGGCACCGCGGCGGCCTCAGCTCAACCCGGCTGCTTGGTTGTGCGCAGGTAGGGCTTGATGGTCTTGAAGCCCGGGAAGGACTTCTCGGCTTCTTCGTTCGACACCGCCGGCGTGATGATCACGTCGTCGCCGTGTTTCCAGTTCACCGGCGTCGCCACCTTGTGCCTGGCGGTGAGCTGCATCGAGTCCAGCACACGCAGGATCTCGTCGAAGTTGCGGCCCGTGGTCATCGGGTAGGTCAGCATCAGCTTGATCTTCTTGTCGGGGCCGACGATGAAAACCGAGCGCACGGTGGCGTTGGTGGCCGCGGTGCGGCCGTCGGAAGCCAGGTCTTCGGCCGGCAGCATGTTGTAGAGCTTGGCCACCTGCAGGTCGCTGTCGCCGATCATCGGGTACTTGACCTTGGCGCCCTGCGTCTCCTCGATGTCGCGCGCCCACTCTTCGTGGCGGCCCACCGGGTCGACCGACAGGCCGATCAGCTTGGCGTTGCGCTTCGTGAACTCGGGTTCGATGCGCGCCATGTAGCCGAGTTCGGTGGTGCACACCGGCGTGAAGTCCTTGGGGTGCGAAAACAGGATGGCCCACTGGTCGCCGACCCAGTCATGGAACCTGATCCTGCCCTGGGTGGTGTCGGCTTCGAAGTCGGGGGCGATGTCGTTGATGCGCAGTGACATGGTGTGCTCCTGGAAGGGCGCTGGTGCGAGCGAAGGAGGGGAAGGATAGCGAGAGAACGAAGGCAATCCGCGTGACGTGGTCAGCGGCGGCCCTGGCAACATCGCGCCGGCCGAACGGCCATCGGTCGCCGGAAAGTGCCCCGTAAGGCAGCCGCGGCGATGATCCGGCATCCGAGCTTCCGCTTCCTGCCAAACACATGTCTTCGCCTGCATCCACGCCCCGCACCACGGCCCTGCGCACGCTGGCCGTCACCCTGTGCAGCGCCGTCACGCACGCCGCCGCACAACAGCCGCCCGGCGCGGGTGCCCCCGACACATCGACCTGGGGCCTGGGCCTGGGTGCGATCAGCGTGCAAAAGCCCTATGCCGGCAAGGACCGCGAGACCTGGCTGCTGCCGATGCTGCACTTCGAGAACCGCTACGTGCGTGTGTTCGGCCCGAGCGTGGAGGCCAAGTTGCCCAGCCTCGGCCTCGGCGATGCGCAGCGCCTGGACTTTCGCATCGTCGGCCAGTACGACGGCAGCGGCTACGAAGCCGACGACGCGCCGGTGCTGGCCGGCATGGCCAAGCGCAAGGCAGGCTTCTGGGCCGGCGCAAAAGCGAAGTGGCACAACGGGGTCGTCGACGTCGGCGCCGAGTGGCTGGCCGATGTCTCGGGCCGCAGCAAGGGCCAGCGCTTCGGCCTGGGCCTGGAAAAGACCTGGCACCTGGGCACCCAGCTGCTGCTGACGCCGCGCCTCGGCGCGCACTGGCTGGACAGCAAGTTCATCGACTACTACTACGGTGTGCGCAGCAGCGAAGCCCTGGCCGGGCGCCCGGCCTACGCCGGCCGGGCCGGTGTCAACCTCGAGCTGGGGCTGCGTGCGATGCTGCGCCTCGACGGCCAGCAGGCCCTGATGTTCGATGCCGGCGTCACCAGCCTGGCCAGCGAGATCCGGGACAGCCCGCTCGTCGGCCGTTCGAGCGACAACCGGGTGCTGCTGGGTTACATGTACCGCTTCTGATGCACCGCATCCTGCTGGTCGAAGACCACGAGCGCCTGGCGCGGCTGGTGTGCACCGGGCTGGGCCAGGCCGGCATCGCCGCCGACGTCGTGCCGCGCATCGATGCCGCCTGGTCTGCCATCCGGCAGGTGCCCTATGGCGCGCTGGTGCTCGACCGCGGGCTGCCCGACGGCGACGGGCTGCTGCTGTTGCAGCGTTTGCGCCAGGCCGGCCTGTGCCTGCCCTGCCTGGTGCTGACGGCGCGCGATGCCTTGTCCG
>JBASTF010000676.1:0-1679 GCA_049274755.1 Rubrivivax sp.
GGCCCTGCCCGACGGCGTGCGCCTGGTCGTCACGATCGCCGGCGCGCCGCTGACACGCGACATCGCACTGGGGCCGGCCGCGCCATGAAGCCCCGGCAACGCGGCGCCGCCCTGCTGCTGGCGATGATCATCCTGACCCTGGTGGCGACACTCGCCGCCGGCATGGTCTGGCAGCAGTCGCGCAGCGTGCAAATCGAAGCCGCCGAACGGGGTGGCCAGCAGGCCGAGTGGATCCTCGTCGGTGCGCTCGACTGGGCGCGCTTGATCCTGCGCGAAGACACACGCAGCGGCGGCGCCGACCATCTCGGCGAACCCTGGGCCACGCCGCTGGCCGAAGCACGCCTGTCCAGCTTCCTGGCCGTGGACCGCGACAACAACGCCGACGCCGGCCCCGATGCCTTTCTCTCCGGCACCATCACCGACGCCCAGGCGCGCTACAACCTGCGCAACCTGATCGACGGTGAAGGCAAGATCGTCGAAGCCGAACAGAAGGCGCTGGCGCGGCTGTGCGACGCCGTCGGCCTGCCCACCGACACACCGGTGCGCATCGCCGAGGGGCTGCGCCTGGCCCAGACCGGTGCCGCCGCCACCGTGGCCGACTCCAGCGCCGACGCACCGCTGCTGCCGTCGCGCGTGTCGCAGCTGGCCTGGCTGGGCCTGGACGCAGCCACGCTGGCACGGCTGGAGCCTTACGTCGTGCTGCTGCCGGTGAACACGCCAGTGAATGCCAACACGGCCTCGCGCGAAGTGCTGGTGGCGGCCATCGACAAGCTCGACCTCGGCACCGCCGAACGCCTGGTGCAGCGCCGCCAGCGCTTGCCGTTCGAGAAGCTGGACGACATCCAGAAGGAGCTGCCGTCGGAGATCAAGGCCGACGAAAAACGCGTCAACTGGAAGACCAGCTACTTTTTCGTCGACGGCCGGCTGCGGCTGGAAGACCTGGTGCTGGAGCAGCGCTCGCTGGTCGAGCGCCGCGGCGCCGACCGCGGGCTGGAGGTGGTGGCGCTGCAGAGCGAACGCCGCGCCCTGCAGCTGGCCCCGCGCTGAGGGGGGTCGGCCCGGTCATCGACACGGCAACGACACAGCGACAATAGGTGCCCATGGCTGTCCTCGTGATCCAAGTCCCTCCCCGGCCGCGGCTGGGCTCGCGCGCCGCCGGCGAGCCCGCGGCCTTGCGCGCAGCGGCTGAATTCGACTACGTCTTCAGCGCCGACGGCCGCAGCGTGCAGTCGGTGGGCCGCGCTGCGCCGACCGGGCTGCCCTTCTTGCGAGGAGGGGCCGACAGCGTCGTCGCCGTGCTCGCCGATGCCGATGTCGCCTGGCACCGCATCGGCGTGCCCAAGGCCCCCGCGGCGCGGCTGCGCGCGGCACTGGCCGGCGTGATGGAAGAAGCCCTGCTCGACGACGACGAGGCCCTGCATTTCGCGTTGCCGCCGCAGGCCACCCCTGGCCAGCCCGCCTGGGTGGCGGTGCTGCACAAACCCTGGCTGCAGGCCACGCTGGCAGCGCTGGAAGCCGCTGGCCTGGTGGTCGACCGTGTGCTGCCGGCGATGGCTCCGGGTGGCACGGCCCAAGGCCATTTCCAGGCCGGGCTCGGCGACGACGCCGATGCCGCACCGGTGCTGGCCCTGGTGCATGGCGACGGCGCAGCCGTCGTGCGCAGCGGCGGTTCGCTGGCG
>JBASTF010000677.1:0-5777 GCA_049274755.1 Rubrivivax sp.
GCCCTCGGCCGGCGGCGGCGGCAAGGGCATGCGCATCGTGCGCGACCTGGCGCTGCTCGAGACCGAGATCGCCACCGCGCGGCGCGAGGGCGAGCGCTACTTCGGCGATGGCCGCCTGTTCGTCGAACGCTACGTCGATCGCCCGCGCCACATCGAGGTCCAGGTGCTCGGCGACGCTCACGGCCAGGTGGTCCACGTCTGGGAACGCGAGTGCTCGGTGCAGCGGCGCTTCCAGAAGATCATCGAGGAGACGCCGTCGCCCGGCCTCACGCCCGAGCAGCGGCGCGACATCTGCGAATCGGCGGCCGGCATCGCACGCGCCTGCGGCTACCTCGGCGCCGGTACGGTCGAGTTCATCTACGGCGCTGGCGGCGAGTTCTATTTCCTGGAGATGAACACACGGCTGCAGGTCGAACACCCGGTGACGGAAGCCGTGTGCGGCCTGGATCTGGTGCACGAGCAGGTGCGGCTGGCGCGTGGCGAACCCCTGGGCCTGGTGCAGAGCGACATCGTGCAACAGGGCCACGCCATCGAATGCCGCCTGTATGCCGAGGACCCGGCGCACGATTTCCGCCCCGCCACAGGCACCCTCCTGCGCTGGCAGCCACCCGGCGGCCCGGGCGTGCGCGTCGATGCCGGTGTGCGCGAGGGCGGCGAGGTCACCGCCGCCTTCGACCCGATGATCGCCAAGATCATCTGCCACGGCGCGACCCGCGCGCAGGCCATCGCGCGCTCGGTGCGCGCGCTGCAAGACACCGTGCTGCTCGGCGTCACCACCAACGCAAGCTACCTGACGCGCGTGCTCCAGCACCCGGAATTCACCGCCGGCCAGGCCGACACCGGCATGCTGGGGCGCTGCGCGGGCGATCTGGTCGCGACACCGAGCGAAGACGACATCGACCTGCTGCTGGCTTCTGCCGTGCTCTCCGACCGCGAGCTGATGCAGCGCGTCCACGCCGTGCCGCCCATGCACGCTGCCATGGGCGCCTGGAGGAACTGAGACCCCATGCATGCCCGTTACCTGATCGACGACACCACGCACGATGTGGTGGCCACCCGCGGCAGCGACGGCAGCGTGCAACTGCGCCACGGCCAGCGCAGCCTGAGCATCAGCCGCCAAGCGCTGCCCGATGGCCGCTGGCGCATCACCATCGACGGCCGCTCGCGCACCGTGCACCTGGCCGCCGGGGCCGACGCGGTGTTCGTGCATGCCGACGGTCTGGGCGCGGCCCAGGTCGAACGGCAGACGCTGTCGCACGCCACCGGCGGCGCGGCCGGCGGTGCCTCCAACCTGCTCAGCGCGCCCATGCCCGGCGTGGTCATCGCCGTGCATGTGGCCGAGGGCGACCCGGTGCATGCCGGCCAGGCCTTGATGGTCATCGAGAGCATGAAGCTCGAGACCACGCTCGTCGCCCCGCGCGACGCGCGCGTCAAGACCGTGCATTACGCCGCCGGTGCCAGCTTCGCACTGAAAGCCGCGCTGATCACCCTGGAAGACGCCTGAGCCTGCCCGCCGCCGACACCCATGAAGCGCATCGAATCCCGCATTGACACCTCGTCCGAGGCCTACAAGCGCAACCATGCCGCCATCAGCGCCATCGTCGCCGACTTCCGCGCCCGCCAGGAACGCGCGCGCCACCTCTGCCCGCCGCGCGACCTGGCGCGCCTGCGTTCGCAGAACAAGCTGCTGCCACGCGAGCGGCTCGACCTGCTGCTCGACCCCGGCACGCCCTTCCTCGAATTCTCGTCGCTCGCCGCCTGTGGACAGTACGACGACGAGGTGCCGGGCGCCAACGTCATCACCGGCCTGGGCGTGGTCAGCGGGCGCGAGGTGCTGATCCATTGCGACAACTCCGGCATCAAGGGCGGCGCCTGGTACACGCTGACCCCGCGCAAGCTGACTCGCCTGCTCGACATGGCGCTGGAAAACCGCCTTCCGGTGCTGCACCTGTGCGACAGCGCCGGTGCCTTCCTCGAAGAGCTGTCGGGCGTCTACATCGAAGGCGGGCGCGTCTTCCGCAACCAGTGCCTGCTGTCCAAGGCCAACGTGCCGCAGATCGCGATGGTCTTCGGCCACTGCACCGCCGGCGGCGCCTACATCCCGGCGCTGTGCGACTACAGCATCATCGTGCGCGGCGCCGGCGGCGTGTTCCTCGGCGGCCCGCCGCTGGTCAAGGCGGCCACCGGCGAGGAACACACCGCCGACGAGATCGGCGGCGCCGATCTGCACACGCAGATCTCGGGCACGGTGGACTACCCCGCCGACAGCGAGGCCCACGCGATCGAGATCTGCCGCGAGCTCGTGGCCCAGCTCAAGCCGGCCACGCGCAGCTTCCTGCCCGAGCGCGAGCCCGAGGCGCCCTACTACGACCCCGGCGAGATGCACGGCATCGTCAGCCCCGACCACAAGGTGCAGTTCGACCACCGCGAGCTGATTGCACGCATGGTCGACGGCAGCCGCTTCCACGAGTACCAGCCGGCCTACGGCACCACGCTGGTGTGCGGTTACGCTTACCTCTGGGGCTACCGCATCGGCATCCTGGCCAACAACGGCGTGCTCTTCTCCGACAGCTCCAAGAAGGCGGCGCACTTCATCGCGCTGTGCAATCAGAACCGCACGCCGCTGGTGTTCCTGCAGAACACCACCGGCTACATGATCGGCCGCAGCTACGAGATGGAAGGCATCACCAAGGACGGCGCCAAGATGCTGATGGCGCAGGCCGGCAGCGAGGTGCCCAAGTTCACCGTCATCACCAGCGCCGCCTTCGGCGCGGGCTACTACGGCATGTGCGGCCGGGCCTGGGACCCGCGCTTCATCTGGGCCTGGCCCAACATCCACATGGGCGTGATGGGCCCCGAGCAGGCCGCCAACACCCTGGCCGATGTCAAGATCGCGCAGCTGCGGCGCCAGGGGCACGTCCCCGACGAGGCCGCGATGAAGGTTCTGCGCGACCGCGTCTACGAGAAGGCCGAGCGCGAATCCAACGCCTACTTCGCCACGTCACGCCTGTGGGACGACGGCTTGCTGGCACCGACCGACACGCGCAACGCGCTGGGCATGGCGCTGTCGGCAGCGTCGCATGCGCCGATCGGCGAGCCGCACTACGGCATCTTCCGGCTGTAGCGCGACCCCGCGGTTCAGGCGGCTTGCGGTTCCTGGTCCAGCCTGAACATGGCGACTACCTGATTGAGGCTGTGAGTCTGCTCGCGCAGGCTCTCCGCCGCGGCAGCAGACTGCTCCACCAAAGCCGCGTTGCGTTGTACGGCCTCATCGATCTTCGCTGCGGCCTCGCTGGCTCCGTGCACACCACTGGCCTGCTGGTGCGTTGATGCGCTGATCTCGCCGAGCAGTTCCGACAGGCGCTGGCTGGACCTGACGATGGCCGACATGGCGCCCTGAGTCTCGTCGGCGACCTGTGCACCCGAAGTGACGGCCTCCACATTGGCGGTGATCAGCGCCTTGATCTCGGCTGCCGCAACGGTCGAACGCTGCGCCAGCGATCGCACCTCCGAGGCGACGACCGAGAAGCCGCGCCCCTGCTCGCCAGCGCGCGCGGCCTCGACGCTAGCGTTGAGCGCCAGAATGTTGGTCTGAAAGGCGATGCCGTCGATGACGCCGACGATGTCCGCCATCTTGCGAGACGATGCCGTGATCTCCGCCATCGTCGCTACCATCTTCTGCAGCCGCCGCCCTCCGTCTGCCGCTGCGGCGGTCGCCTGGTCCGCCACGCCGGCGGCCTCGCGCGATGAGGCGGCATTCTGGTTGACGCTGGCCGACAGCTCTTGCAGTGTCGACACCGTGTGCTGCAGCGACGCCGCTTGTTGTTCCGTGCGGGCCGAGAGATCCTGGTTGCCGGCAGCGATTTCGCTGGAGGCCACCAGGATAGAGCTGGATGATTCTCGGATCGACCCGATGCTGCCGCGCAGGCCGTCGCTCATCCGATCGAGAGAGGCCAGCAAGCGGCCGATCTCATCGGACCGGCTGGCCACCTGGTCGCTTTGGCGCAAGCCATCTCGACTCAGGTCTCCCGCCGCGACGCGGTCTGCCAGACGCACGGCTGCCACCAGGGGTACGGTCACCGAGCGTGTCACCAACCAGCCACAGATCACCGCCGCGATGAGCCCCACGACTCCGGTCGCGGCAATCAGCAGGCGTGCGGTACGTCCCGAATCTGCAATGCTCGCGGCCGCCTCCTGGACGTGAGCGCGTTGGCGCTCGGCGAAGCGCGTCAGCACCGACGCGCGCTGTGCCGACGGAGCTTCGATGTGCGAGGTCAGCACCTTGACGGCATCCTCGGGCTGAAATGCCAGTGCCAAGGCGATGGCCTTCGCATAGTGCGGTGCAGTCTGCTTGGCAATGGTCTGGACCGTCTCGATGTCGCTGCGGTCCTGTGGGTCGACGGCGGAGGTGGCCAACTGCTGCAGAGTAACCAAGACTTGAGCGTCCAGAGTCTTGATCAATGCCTCCTGCCGCTGCATGGCCTCGGGATCGGAGAACAGGCCGATGTTTCGGATGGCGACATCCTGCCGCTGGACCTGGCTGAGAAGTTCGGCCGCAGAATTGAACCGCACCTGCGCCGGACCGAGAGCCTCTTCGATCAGCCGCTGCGACTGCCAGGCGTTGCCGATGCCGACGGCGCACACGGTTGCCAGCAAGGCAGCCACCAGTCCGAATCCGACTGCCAGTCGCTGCCCGACACTCATTCCTGCAAAGATCTTCATGCCACTGTCTCCAGATTCGTCTTGATCGTTTCCAGCAACCTTACTTGCTGTAGGCGCCCACCGCGAAACCGTAGCCACCCTGGACTTCGATATAGGACGTCTTGGCCTCGATCTCCTTGCTGACGGGGTTGACCCAGCGGTAGTCCACCCAACCTGGCTTGTTTGCCGTCACATGACCCATGAGTTCCTGCACGAAGGCTTTGCCGTCGGCGTCCTTCAATTGGGCCAGCGACTTGCCAACGAGTCTTTCGTTGGCGCCATGAGCCAACACGTTGCCACTGGCGTCGAGAACGTACACATATAGGTCGCGGTCGATGAAGGGCCCCTGCTTGTCGTTGAACACCGCAAACGCGTCCTTCCCCTTCTCCTTGAAGAGCATGACGGCCTTCTTGGCCATCGCCTTGGCCTCCTCCTTGGTGGCCCGATCGGCAGCGTCCGCAGTCAGTGACATCGCCAGCAAGGCTGCGAAAACGATGTGGCGTCGATTGAGTTGGATCATGAGAAATGCTCCTTTGATGGGGTTGCGGCGGGGTTTGGCGCGAATCGACGTCCGATCCGTGTGCCGCTCTGACGTTATCGACCTTGATGGCCATCCATTGACCCGATCAGGCGGGTAAACTGCCAACAGTTAGGCAATTTGATCGGGGGCCCGGCGCCTGCCGCCGTCAGTAGATGCCCATGGCCAGGCCGGCCCCAAAGGCAGCCCCCAAGGCCGTGCAACGCTCCAGATCCGGCGGATCGATGCGTTTCTCCCGCAGGATGTCGTCCGGCGTCTGGGCGTGCGTGCAGACGATCAGCGCATCGGCGACGAGCCGCAGCCGCCAGCCGGTGCAGATGCGCTCGATCTGGCGCGCAGCGTTACGGCCGTCGCTGCCGGCGCAGACCAGGCAGGCGTAGGGGCGGCCGTTGACGCGGTCGAGAACGGCGTAGTAGCTGCGGTCGAAAAAGTCCTTCATCAGCCCGGACATGGCGGCCAAGTTCTCGGGCGTGGCGAAGATCATGCCGTCAGCGGCCAGCACGTCTTCGGGACCGGCCTGCGCCGCATGCAGCAGGCG
>JBASTF010000678.1:0-8031 GCA_049274755.1 Rubrivivax sp.
AGGGCGAGCAGAAGGAGGGCTTCGACATCGTCGTGCACGACGGCGACACCGGCGACAGCAAGAGCGTCAGCATGATGAGCGGCGGCGAGCGGACCTTGGTGGAGCTGTGCCTGACCCGGGCGATCGCGTTGTACCTTGCCCGCAACACCGGGCGCCGCTACACGACGCTGTTCACCGACGAAGCAGACGGCGCACTGGATCCGCAGCGCAAACGCATGTTCATGGCGATGAAGCGGGAAGTGCTGCGCCTGGGCGGCTACGAGCGCGAGTTCTTCATCTCGCAGACCCCCGAGCTGACGGCGATGGCGGACGCCGTGATCGACATCGACGCGCTGAGGGCGGACGGGTGCGATGCGGATCGGTGCGTGTCGCTGGCGTAGCCGATGGCGTCGCAGCGGCATCGATCACTGCGGCCCGGGCCCTGGCGTGCGCAGACGCGCTGCGCCGGCGTGCCCACCGACGCTCCACAGGTAGGCATGATCGAGAATCGGTTCGCATCCCGGATCGCTTCGGGCGAGTCGTTCCAGGGCACACAGCAGTTGGTCGGCTACGCCACGGTGCCCATCGATCACGGCCAGCTTGAAGAGCCGCAACAGTCCTCGCGCGAGCACGAGGTTCGATCCGAGGTTGCAGTTCATCGCAGACCTCCATACGGGACACCACTGCCCCATTGCTTGCAGCGTAGACCTTGTCCCCGTGTCAAGGTCAACTCCGGTTCCCGGGTGAGCGCTGCAATGGGATCACCTGGGGCCTGTGGATCCGGCGCAGGTCGGCCAACTCCCGATCGCGCCGCTCGAGCTGCAGCCGCGTCTCTTGCCAAGCCGCGAAGTAGTGGTCGACCAGCGCGGCCAGCTTGGCGAGGTGTTCGCGCAGTTCGCGATTCTCCCGGCGCAACTGGGCGGCGACGCGCTTCGCAGCCTCGGGCCGATCGCGGTGGCGGCTCTGGGCGTCGTGCAGCGCCAGCAGCACGTCGCGGTGGTACCGGCAAAGCGCGTTGCGCGAGATGCCGGCCGACTCACAAAGCGCCTTGGCGGTCAGCTCGCGCGGCGACAGGCCGGCGCCGTGCTGGCGAACCATCTCCGCCAGGGCGTCATGCAGGCGCTGGGCAGCAGGCGGTTCTGCGGAGCTGACGGGCGTCTTCCTAGGCATGATCAGTCTCCTCGGCTGTGTCCGAGCCGAGCGCGCGCAGCAGGCCACGGGCCTCGTTCATGCGCGCGCGGACGATGCGCAACGTCTGCAGCGGCAGGGCGGGTTCGTTGAGAAGCCTCTCGCTGCGTCGCACCTGTTCGAGCCAGTACGGCCGGTGCTGCGCCGAGACGACGAAGTTCTGGCAGCGCGCGCAGGTCGAGGGCTCGCGCCGGGCTGGATTGGGCCCGGTCGCGTTGCCGAGGCAGGCGCTGTGTTCCTCGCGGTAGACGCAGTAGCCCCAGTCGCACACGCCGAGCACCAAGCCGGCGTCGACGAGCAAGCGGGCGTAGCTCCTGAGGTCCTGCTTCATGCGGCTGCCCCGAAAGCGCGGGCGCTTGGCGACGATCTCGGCGCCCGCGCGCCCGCCGAGCCCGGGCGCCGCCAGCATGTGCTCCCACGCGGCGACGGACTGGTTGAGGATCTCGGCGTCGATCTCCTGGTTGAGCCGATAGTCGCTGCCGACGTAACCGTGGTCGGTCTGCGCGCGCTCGCGGTGGCCAAGATGCTGAGCCAGCGCGAAGAGGCAGCTGCGGTCGCGCAGCGCGGCAAACCTGGCGAAGGTCTTGCGCCCCTGATGCGTCGTCAGCCTCCAGGGCTTGTCGAGGTGCGACAGGCCGAGCGCGGCGCCGAAGCGCCGCAGCAGATGGCTGACGCGCGGGGCCGACGCGATCTCCAGCAGTTCGGGCTGCACCTCGTGCCACTCCCACGCGCCGTTGCCACGGCGCCGGCGCAGCCACAGTTCCGGGCGAGCCGTGAGGGCGCGATGCGGCTCGGACAGCGCCTCGAGCACCGAGATCGCCTGGACGGCCACGGGCGGTGCGACCCATTCATGGGGACAGCCATCGTAGCCGGGCTGGCGCTTGAAGATGCTGCCGACGATCACGCTCACGGGTGCGCCGGCCGCATCGCCGACCAGCCGCCGCACGCAGCCGGCATGAAGGTGGAGGATCTCGCTGACACGCGGACCGACCATGTAGGAGAGGACCACGAAGCACGCCGCGTAGAGCATGTCGATGCGCCGCACGAGTTCGGACACCGACGTCACCGGCCGCTCGACGCCCGACGTACCCTCGCGTGCCCGACGCAGCGCCCTCGTTGCCCGGCCGACAGGTGCTGAGCTGTGGGGCGGCGCGGCTGCGCTCGCCATCACGCGCCGATAGGTCTCTCGGGCTTGCAGGACATGCGCCGCGTCGTGCGTCACGATCTTGACGGCGGCCTGCAGCAACACCACCGAGACAGTGTCCGGCGTGTACGGCCACGGCCGGCGCAGTCCTTCCCGGGCGCCAGCGGCTTCGTGATGGTTGCTCCCCGGGAACGGGTCGAACGAAAGACCGTCGCCGAGTTCGGCGCGACAGCGGTAGAGGTAGTTGAACAAGGCGAGGTGCCGCTGCACCGTTGAGGCGGCGCGTGTCGAGTGCCTGGACGTCGGAGACACCGACAGCCGGTGCTGGAACTGCAGCAGCGCCGGCCGATCGAGGTCGGCAAAGCGCCTGAGGCCTTCCAGGTCCATCCAGCGCACCAGCAGGCGCAGCGTGTGGAAGAAGTTCAGGACGGAACTCGGCCGCAGCGGCAGTCCCGTGTACAGCGAGCGGCCGCGTATGAGGGCGATCAGCCGCTTGCTGGTTTGCAGCAGCGGGGCATGGCGCGCGTCGGTGAAACTGCAGCCATCCTCGACCGAAAAGTCCCAGTGCAGGCGCACGGGCAGCCTCTCTTCGAGCGCATTGGTGGGCGCAAGGATCCAGGTCGAATCCTCCCAGCGCGAGTTCTTCAGGAACCATGGGCGATCGTCAGAGGTGCCGAGCGTAGTGCCGGCCGAAGTTCTCAGCGCGCTGGATCGCCGTGGTTGCATGGCGCGACCTCACCGCAGGTCAGGCAGCGGGGGAAGCTGCGCCTGCAGCCTCTGGCCGGCGTCGAGCTCGCGGGAGCCGAAGCGCGGGAGGATGTCTTCCTCCAGGATCCTCAGCTGCGGGGCATAGAGTACTTCCCAACGAGCCGGGTACAGGGTCGCCGCAGCGGCGCGCAGGTGATCGCGCGCCTGAAGCAAGCGCGCCAGCGACATCGGGTCGGGCGTGATGACGGCGTTCGGGCAGGTGAAGCAGCCCATGAAGTTCACGCAGAGGTCGCCCTGCCGAGTACCGGGTGCGATGCCCGCGAATGGATCCTTGCAGTCGAAGCCGAACAGCGTGACACCGCGGCCGCGTGGGGGAGGCGATGGTTCAGGCGCAGCGTCGCACCGCGTCTGGCTCGGACCCGACCGCCCTTCGATGTGCTCGATGAATGCACCCTGAAGATCCGCGATGCGCGAGCGGTTCTGTGCTTCGACCAGGGGCGTTTGCACGTAACGAACCGTCGTGGCGACGCTGGCGTGGTTCGCAACGGCCTTGGTGCGCAGCAGGTCACCGCTGGCGCGGTAGAAGCAGCTCAGCACGCTCGGCCGGATGTTCGCCGGAGCGAAGTGCGGCAAGCCATGGCGATCGCAGAACGCGCCGAGCTGATGGTGGACCGTGATGATCGACATCGCGTTGACCGTGAATTGCCCCTTGAACACGAAGAGCCGGTTGCGCTGCGGGGGAGGGGTCAGCGGGATCAGCCGTTCGTTCCAGGCCAGGATGTCCCGTACCAGGGCCGGCGGCCCGAATGCGTCGGCGCGGTCAAAGGTCCGGCGCTGGATGCGCGACGCGCGAGCCTTGAACCACACCAGCAACTCGCGGTCATCGAGCAAGGGCAGGGGCTGCAGGCAGTCGCGAGTGAGGTCGGCGATGGCTTCGGGGTTGCCGGCCGTGTGGATCAGGATCGCCAGGTAGTACGGCAGCAGCGAAACCGCGCGCGGGTACAGGAGGGGAGCCAGTTGCTTGGCGCCGCCGTAGCGGCGAACGGCCTTCTGCAGCCAGAAATTGCCGCTGGCCTGGGTCGTGCGCCAGTCCGGAATGATTCCTCCGTGGCGTTGATCGATCTGTTCGAGGATCCAGCCGAGAGTGCCGGGCTTGTCTGCGTCGGCGGCGCGTTGACGGGCAGCCGATTCGCGGGCCGTGCGCATCTGGGCGATCTCATCCTCACAGGCCTGGAGGATGGCGCGCAGCTGCCGACCGGAAAGCGTCGAGCGCGATGCCCGCGCGGCGGCCTTGTTGGGGAACGGCGAGAAGGGGTAATCGATGCTGGTGATCAAGTCGGGCCGACACCGCTCAAGCCATCGCAGCAGCTGGCGCAATGCCCCATAGACGGCGGCCTGCGTGGTGAGGGCCCAGATCCTGCCGTCGGCACAGCGTTGCGCGTTGAGCCACTCGATGTAGCGAACCAGCATCGCGCGGTCCAGGTCGGCGACCGATCTGAGGGACTGCGATTCGGCGGCGAACCGGGCGAAGGGCAGTATCGACTTCCAGTACGAGGCGATGCTGCGATCCGAATGGCCCCCGATATGGCCCCAGAAGGCCTGGGCGAGCGCCAGGCGCACGTCGGCTGGCAGCGGCAACGACGAGAAGTCGATGAGCGTGTGGCGAACCAGGCGAGCCGCGTCGTGGCGCGCCGGCTGTGGCGCGTGCCCCGTTCCGGCCTGCGGTCTGGTGGCCAGGGTCCGCGGAATCGGCGGGCGCCGTGAACTCACGGCTCTGCGCTGCCCGCGAGCAGCGTGTCCAGCACGTCCTTGAGGACGCAGGCGTCGACGGCGACGGCACGCAGGTACCGGTCGGTGGTCTCGATGTGCTCGTGCCCGAGCAGGATCTTCACCACGAGCAGTGGATTGACCTTGGCGCCCTCGCTGGCCAAGTACTCGAGCCGGGCCAGCAGCATGCATGCGAAGGTCGCGCGAAGCAGATGCGTCGTCGCCTTGAAGCCGCAGGCCAGGCCGGCCCGGCTGACGGCGCGCTGGTAGGCGTTCTTGCTCACCGGTGCGCCGCGGGCGTTGACGAACAACGCCGGGTGGTGGGCGGCGCGTCCCCTGCGTCGCGCGCGCTTGAGCCACGCGAAGCGAAGCCCCGAGATGTAGCCATCGGTCTCGTCGAGCAGGCTGGCCGGTGCAATCACGTAGCCCGGCTTGCGGCCCTTGCGCGTGATCTCGATGGTGTGATGCGCCGTGAGCGGGGTGGGGCGGCCGTTGATGTCGTCGACGCCGAGCCGCAGGAGTTCGCTGATCCGCAGCCCGGTGTACAGCTGCCAGCGGGCCATCAGATCGTACGGCGGGGCGAGATAGGCGAGCAGTTCGCGAGCCTGCCCGGAGACCAGCGGGCGGGGCAGCGGTTCGTATTGCCGCAGTACGAAGATGCTGCGCTCGGTGTCCGCAGCGTAGCGCGTCCGGATCGGCGAGTACCGCCTCGACACAGCGAAGTCGCGGGTCTTGTCCGCGAGCGCCGATTCGCTCAGCCAATGCGCGCGGACCGCCCAAGCATAGAACCGCAGCACGCCGCGAACCCGGTGGTTGATGGTCGTCGTCCGGTACGCACGTCCGGTGTGCGGACTGGGCTGCGACATCATGCGGTTGCGATAGGCAACCAGGTCGACAGCATCCGCCTTGTGCCAAGGGATGTCGTTCTGCTCGAGCGTGTCGAACCAGTCGTAGAGGATCTCGGCATAGGTTCTGAGCGTGTCGGCGGTGTGCGCGCGCTGGATCGCGTGCTCATGCAGGAAGGCGACCGCGGGCTCGATCAACTGCCACTGCTTCGTGAAAAGAAGCGGGAAACCGGCAGGACGCGGCTCGCGAAGCGAAGTCGCCAAAGCCTGTGCTGCAAGCTGCGCCAAGGGTTCCGGCAGGTCTGCCGGACTCGGCAGCGAAGCCTTGCGGACTATCTGGACCACGGCGCTCTTACCTCGCGGTAAAGCGCTTCACAGCGTCGACGAACGACACGCCGAGCAAGTGCATCGCCAGGTCGATGGCTCCGCCGCCACCGGCGTGCGCGCGTGTGTCGTACCACTTGACGCCCGTGGTCAGGATCTCGAGCTCGCCGCGTGCCGTGCTGGCGTGCCAGCGACGGCTGCGCTCATCCTTGAGGGGCAGATAGGTCAGATCGGGCTTGACGTGGGTGGCCAGCAGCGCCAGCGCGTCGCTGGCCGGCATCTGACGAAGCCGTGTCAACGTCGAGGCACTGAACGATCTGCGAGATCGGCGCGCAACCATCACGTCGGACCCCCGCTGAAGCTGCTGAAGACGCGGGACGCACCGGCCTACTCGCCTCTGAAAGAGGCTTGGGCTCCTCGGGCATGAACAACTGTAGGTGGTGGCGTCGAGCGAGCCAACTCTGTTGACACTCGCGAATGCAACCTAACACCCCTACATGACCATGCCCTCGCGCGCGGCCGCGGCCGGGTCGGGCGGCTTTTCGTACTACGACCATGTGTGCCTGCCCGAGAGCGAGAAGGACCTGACCTGGGCTCACGAAGGCCGCTGCTACCGTTCGCAGGTGGTCATGCGCCTCAACGGCCGGCGCAAGACCGAGGCCTTCCTGTTCGTGCTGGCCGAGCATGGCGCCTGGGTGCCGGTGGTGCTGGCCGATGGCACGGTGTCCGACGGCAAGGTCGAGACTTACGCGCGCTGCGTCGAAGCCCTGTGCGGGCCCGCGGACACGTTCTTCACGTCGGTGTTCTCGGCCCAAGGGAAGCGCCAGCTCAGCACCTACCGCAATGCCGAGATCAAGACCTTGCTGGCCGACCTGCTCGGTCAGGAAGAGATCCGAGTCATCGGGCAGAAGGCGAGTGAGACGGCCCGGCTGTTGAAGGCAGGGCTGGTCGCGATCCGGCACGAGTCATCCGGCCTGGATGCGGAACACAGCCGCCTCGCGGCCGATCGGCTTCGGCTGGACGGTGCGGCAGGGCGGGTCGAGCCTGCCGTCGCAGCACTTCGGGCGGCGCAGTCGGTGTTGGAGGCGGGCCAGTCCCGGCACATCACCTTGATAGCCGAGCGAGACCAGTCCAGGGCCACCGAGGCACGCCGTGCGCAGTTGCACGCGGAGCGCCAGTTGCTGCTGGCCCGTGGCACCGAAGTCACCCAGGGGCTGCAGGGCCGCGAGCAAGGCGACCGTGCGCGGCTCCAAAGCCTGGAGCAGCGCATCGCGCATCGCCGCGCGCAGGCGAACTCGCGGCGGCAGGCCCTGCAGCAGTCGCGCCGCCAATGTCTTGCCGTGCTCGCGCTGTCGGGTGCAGTGGGGCGTGCCGTCATCCGGCAGCCGATGGTTGCACGCCTGCAGGCCCTGCGCAGCGCGCGCACGGCAGCCTGCCGTCAGCAGGTACAGCGCCTGGCGCAATGCCAGGGGGCCGAGAAGCTGGCCGAACAGAAGCTTGAGGGACTTGATCGCGAAGCCGGCAAGGCCGCGCTGCGCGCCGAAGAACTGGCCCATCGCTTCGGCTTGACGCGCGAAGTGCCCTGCGCCGGGACCGACCTGCAAGGGCAGTGCAAGTTGCTCGGCGACGCGCGCGAGGCGCAGTCGCTGATCCCCAGCGCGAGCGGCCAGATTGCCGTGCTGGCGCGGGACAAGGCGCAGGTCCTGGACGAACTGGCGGCGATCCGTCAACAGCGGGCCGCATTGCGGGATGCTCCGCAAGCGCTGAGGGTTTCCGAACGGCGCGAAGAGGCCGCACGCGAGCGCGCTTCCCGGTTCGCGCTGCTGGCCGCCAAGGCGGCCGAGATGGCACAGGCTGAATCCACGCTGGCCAGCGTGGACCGGGAACTGGCCGCGCTGGACCTGACCGCGGCCGGCGCCGACAGCCCTGAGACACCCGATGAGCGCGCCGAGCGCCAGCGCATCGCCGCGGCCGGGCTGGAACTGTCCGAGGAGCGGAAGCGGCACGCCCAGCGGCTGCAGGAAGGGCTGGGCCGGATCGACGCGCTGCTGGCTGCGCTGCCCGCACCCTTTGATG
>JBASTF010000679.1:0-1629 GCA_049274755.1 Rubrivivax sp.
CTGCCGGCGATGCCGCGGCGCCGCAGGCACCAAGCACCCCGGCCGGCGCCGCCGGCCTGGCGCGTGACTACGAAACCATCAGCAGCTGGGAGCGCCTGGACGCCTGGCTGGCGCAACTGCAGGCCGCCGACCTGGTGGCGCTGGACACCGAGACCGATTCGCTGGACGCCGTGCAGGCGCGCATCGTCGGCATCAGCTTCGCCACCGAACCCGGCCGCGCCGCCTATGTGCCGCTGGCGCACAGCTATCCGGGTGCACCCGAACAGCTGCCGCTGGACGCCGTGCTGGCGAAGCTGAAGCCCTGGCTGGAAGACGGCACGAAGGCCAAGCTGGGCCAGAACGACAAGTACGACCTGCATGTGTTCGCCAACGCCGGCATCACGGTGCGCGGCTACCTCCACGACACGATGCTGCAGAGCTACGTCGTCGAAGCCCACAAGCCGCACAGCCTGGAAAGCCTGGCCGACCGCCACCTGGGCCGCAAGGGCCTGAGCTACGAAGACCTGTGCGGCAAGGGCGCGAACCAGATTCCGTTTGCGCAGGTGGACATCGAACGTGCCACCACCTATTCCGGCGAAGACAGCGAGATGGCGCTGCAGGTGCACCAGGTGCTGTGGCCGCAGATCGAAGCCGAGGCCGGGCTGCGCTTCGTCTACGAACACATCGAGATGCCGGCCAGCGCGGTGCTGCAGCGCATCGAGCGCCAGGGTGTGCTGATCGACGCCGCCGTGCTGGCACGGCAAAGCCAGGAACTGGCCGAACGCATGGTGGCGCTGGAGCAGGAGGCCTACGGCATCGCCGGCCAGCCCTTCAACATGGGCAGCCCCAAGCAGATCGGCGAGATCCTGTTCAACAAGCTGGGCCTGCCGGTGAAGAAGAAAACGGCCACCGGCGCACCCAGCACCGACGAAGAGGTGTTGCAGGAACTGGCGGCCGACTTCCCGCTGCCGGCCAAGATCCTGGACCACCGCAGCCTGGCCAAGCTGAAGGGCACCTACACCGACAAGCTGCCGCTGATGGTGAACCCGGCCACCGGGCGTGTGCACACGAACTACGCGCAGGCCGTGGCCGTCACCGGCCGCCTGGCCAGCAACGACCCCAACCTGCAGAACATCCCGATCCGCACGCCCGAGGGCCGGCGGGTGCGCGAGGCCTTCATCGCGCCGGCCGGGCACCACATCGTCAGCGCCGACTACTCGCAGATCGAGCTGCGCATCATGGCCCACATCAGCGAAGACCCGGGCCTGCTGCGTGCGTTTGCCGACGGCATCGACGTGCACAAGGCCACCGCCAGCGAGGTCTTCGGCGTGCCGGTGGCCGAGGTCAGCGGCGAGCAGCGGCGTTATGCCAAGACCATCAACTTCGGCCTCATCTACGGCATGGGGGCGTTTGGCCTGGCGAGCAGCCTGGGCATCGAGCAGAAGGCGGCCCGGGACTACATCGAGCGCTATTTCGCCCGCTTCGCCGGCGTCAAGCGCTACATGGAGAGCACCAAGGCCAGCGCCCAGGAGCTGGGTTATGTGCAGACCATGTTCGGCCGCCGCATCTACCTGCCCGACATCCGCGGCGGCAACGGCCCGCGCCGCAGCGGCGCCGAGCGCCAGGCCATCAACGCGCCGATGCAGGGCA
>JBASTF010000680.1:0-2772 GCA_049274755.1 Rubrivivax sp.
GCACCGGGCAGCGCAGCGCCAGCGTCGCGCCGTGGTGCTCGGCATCGCCCAGGTAGGCCAGCATCAGGGCGTGGCTGTCGACGATGCCGGTGGACGGCGAATGCAGCGCGGCGCTGCAGCGCAGCTCGGGCTCCATCTCGCGCACCGCGTCGGGCCCGAGCAGCCGCAGGTCGTTCACGCCCTGCGCGCGGCCGAGCTCGATGTGGTGCTGCAGCTCGGCCTGCTCCTCGGGTTCGACGGCGACGATGAGCTTGCCGATGCGCTGGTGGGCGACGCCGCGTTCGGCGCAGTAGCGGTACAGCGCGTCGCGGCCGGCCACGCACAGCCGCCCTTTCAGCGAGCCCGGCGCATACGAAAGGCCGGCGTGGATGACCTCGGAGTTGCGCGCGCTGGTCTGGGTGCCGATGGCGTCTTCGGCTTCGAGCACCATGACCTCGCGGCCCTGCATCGCCAGCGCACGCGCGATGGCCAGGCCGACGACGCCGGCGCCGATGACGGCGCAATCGATGTGTTCCATCCCTTGTTCCCGACGAAAAACGAAGGCCAGGCGGCCGCGGGTGCCGCGCATCGCCCGGTTTGCATGCTGCCTCCGTTGTTGTGGTGGCCCGCTTCAGTCGAGCTTGGCGCCGGACTCGCGCACGACGGCGCTCCACTTCGCGTGCTCGCTGCGCACGTAGGCGCCGAAGGCCGCGGTGTCCAGCGGCATCGGCACGCTGCCGTCGCCGGCCATGCGCTCGCGCACGTCGGCGCGTGCCAGCAGCTTGCCGACCTCGGACTGCAGCCGCGCCACGGCCTCCTTGGCCATGCCGGCCGGCCCGACCAGGCCCAGCCAGGTGACGGCGTCGAAGCCCGGGTAACCCTGTTCCGCCACGGTGGGCACGCTGGCCAGTGCCGGCAGCCGCTGCGCCGAGGTCACGGCGATGCCGTGCACCTTGCCGTTCTGCAGCTGCGTCATCACCGAAGGCGCGCTGCCGAAGTACAGCGGCACCTGGCCGCCGAGCAGGTCGTTCATCGCCGGCGCCGCCCCCTTGTACGGCACCTGCGCCAGCTGCAGGCCGGCGCGCCGCGCCAGCATCTCGGCGGCAAGGTGGCCGACGGTGCCGTTGCCGGCGTGCGCGCTGGCCATCTGGTCCGGCTTGGCCTTCGCCGCCTTCACCACGTCGGCCAGCGTGCGCAGCGGCGAGTCGGCACGCACGACCAGCACGATGGGCTGCGCCGTGACGCCGGCGATCGGCGTCAGGTCCTTCAACGGGTCGAAGGGCATCTTCGGGTACAGCGCTGGGTTGATCGCCAGGTTGGAGGTCTGGCCCATGCCGATGGTGCTGCCGTCGGGCGCCGCCTTGGCCACTGCGTCCAGGCCGATGTTGCCGCCGGCACCCGGCTTGTTCTCGACCACCATCGTCCAGCCCAGGTCGGCGGCCAGGCGGTCGGCCACCAGGCGCGAGGTGATGTCGGTGCCGCCGCCGGGCGGGAACGGCACCACCAGGCGGATCGGCTTGTTCGGCCAGCCGCCCTGGGCGCGCAGGCCGCCGGCCATCGTGGCCAGTGCCGCGGCCAGGCCCAGCGTGTCGCGTCGTCGCAATGTCATCGTCTGTCTCCTTCTGGGTTGTGATGCGCGCTCACACCGGCAGGCCCTTGGCCCGCAGCACGGCGTCGAAACGTTCGGGGTCGGCGCTGCCGGCGGCGTTGTCGGCGCGGATGCGCGCTTCCTTCTTCAGATGCGCGCGGCAGCGTTCCAGCACCTCGGCGGCTTCGGCCGCCGGCACGGCGATGACACCGTCGGCGTCGCCGACGACGAGGTCGCCCGGCAGCACCGCCAGCCCGGCGCAGGCCAACGGCACGTTGATCTCGCCCGGGCCGTCCTTGGTGGGGCCGCGGTGCGTGTGGCCGCGTGCGTAGATCGGCATGCCGTCCTGCGCCCACTCGACGATGTCGCGCACCGCGCCGTCGATGACCAGCCCGCCCAGCCGGCGTGCCAGGCAGGTGGTGCGCATCAGGCCACCGACCAGGGCCTGCGAAACGTCGCCGCCGCCGTCGATGACCAGCACGTCGCCGGGCTGCACCATCATCAGCGCCTTGTGGATCATCAGGTTGTCGCCGGGCCGCACACGCACGGTGAAGGCCGGGCCGCACAGCACGGTGTCGAGCCGGCCGTGGTAGGCGCGCAAGCCCAGCGTGCCGACGTTGCGGCTCATCGCGTCGCCGATGGCGGCGACCGGCATCGCGCGGAAGGCGTCCACGATGGCGGCCGCCGGGCCGGCGGCGCGTGGGTTGATGCGGTAGCCGGCGGGCCAGGAAGGAACGGAAACAGTCATGAAAGCACCTGGGGGTTGACGCAGGCCGACAGCGCCATCGGCCGGCCCTGGAGATACGCCAGCACCTGCTGCGCGGCGCCGTGCGCCATCGCCGCCAGCGCGGCCGGCGTGGAGCCACCGACATGCGGCGTCAGCACCACGTTCTGCAACTGCGTCAGCACGCTGTCCGGCGGCAGCGGCTCCTGCGCCGTCGTGTCGAGCCCGGCCGCGTACAGCGGGCCGCCGCGCAATGCCGCGACCAGCGCGTCTTCGTCGACCACCTCGCCGCGTGCCGTGTTGATCAGGATCGCGCCGCGCGGCAGCCGGGCGAGCTGCGCCGCGCCGATCATCGAGCGCGTGTGCTGGTTCAGCGGCACGTGCAGGCTCAACACCTGCGACAGCGGCAGCAGTTCGTCCAGCGAGGCGACCAGGCGCACGCCGGGCAGCGCGGCGGCGGGCCCGGCGGCGAGTGCGGGGT
>JBASTF010000681.1:0-3884 GCA_049274755.1 Rubrivivax sp.
GCTCAACCCGCTGTTCCACGTGCTGGCCCGATCGCGTGCGCGCGAAGTGATGACGGCCGCGGCGCTTCTCGTGGTGCTTGGCGCAGCGCTGCTGATGCAGTGGGGCGGGCTGTCGATGGCGATGGGCGCCTTCGTCGCGGGGGTGCTGCTGTCGGAGTCGACGTTTCGCCACCAGATCGAGGCCGACGTCGAGCCATTCCGCGGCCTGCTGCTGGGCCTGTTCTTCCTGGGCGTGGGCATGTCGCTGGATCTTGCCGCCGTGGGCCGCAACGCCGGCCTCATCGTCGCCGGGGTGCTGTCGCTCATGAGCGTGAAGGCGCTGTGCGTGTACGGTGTGGCGCGCCTGGCGCGCGCGACCCATGCCGATGCGCTGGACCGCGCCGTGCTGATGGCCCAGGGCGGCGAGTTCGCCTTCGTGCTGTTCGCCGCAGCCCTGGCCGGCCATGTGATCGACCCCGTGGTCAACGCGAACATGACAGCGATCATCGTGCTGTCGATGGCGCTGACGCCGCTGCTGGTGCTGCTGCTCAAGCGCTTCGCGCCGCAGCAGGGGGCGTCGCTCGAAGGCACCGAAGCCGCGCTGAACCTCAGCGGGAGCGTGCTGGTCATCGGCTTCGGCAGGGTCGGCCAGGTGGCGAGCCAGCATGTGCTGGCCCGCGGCGCGAAGATTTCCATCATCGACCACGACCCCCAGGTCGCGCGCGATGCCGAGACCTTCGGCTTCAAGGTCTACTTCGGCGACGGCACGCGGCTGGACGTGCTGCATGCCGCCGGCGCGCACGAAGCCCGGGTCATCCTGGTCTGCGTCGATGACGCCGCGGCGGCCACGCGGATCGTCGAACACGTCAAGCTGGCCTTCCCGCAGGCGCAGGTGGTTGCGCGTGCGCGCGACCGCGAACACGCGATCACCCTGCTGGGGCACGGCGTGGACCACCCGGTTCGCGAGACCTTTGAGTCGGCGATGGCGCTGGGCCGCGAAGCGGCGCAGGCGCTGGGGGCCAGCCCCGACGAGATCGTCGAGATCGAGGCCGGCGTGCGACGCCGCGACGCCGAGCGCCTGGATCTGGAACTGACAGGCGGCATCCACGCCGGGACATCGAAGATTCTCGGAAACCTGGGGTCGGCGCCTTGAGCAACGCAGCCGCCCGCCCGCCGGCCGAGGCCAGCGCCGTCGTCGACTTCTGGGTCCGCGCCGGTGAAGCCGGGTACTGGTTTGCGAAGGATGCGGCGTTCGACCGAACGTTTCGCGAACGCTTCCTGAGCCTGCACGAAGCCGCCGCGCGGCGCGAACTCGATGGTTGGGCCGACACGGCCGGAGGCGCGCTGGCGCTGCTGATCCTGCTCGACCAGTTTCCCCGAAACGCCTTTCGAGGCACCGGGCACATGTACGCCACGGACGGCCTGGCGCGCCGCTTTGCACGCACCGCGCTCGACGCGGCCCACATGCAGGAGGTGGAGCCCTCAATGCGCTTGTTCTTCTGCCTGCCCTTTGCGCATTCTGAGCGGCTGGAAGATCAGGATCTGTCGGTCGAACTGAACACCCAGCTCGGCCCCGAAGCACGCCGACACGCCGAGGACCACCGTGACATCGTGAAGCGCTTTGGACGTTTCCCGCACCGCAATCCCATGCTGGGGCGCGAGAGCACGCCAGGGGAAGCCGAGTTTCTGCGAAACGGTGGCTTTGCGGGCTGAGCCACGTCCCGCCCGGCCGCGTGCTGAGCGCGCCAACCGTGGCGACGTTGCAATCGACACCCGTGAAAGGCTCGATTGGTCGCACGGCCGCAAAGGCGCCAGCAGCCCCGCGGCTTCTCGTCAGACCTGAAGTTCGTAGTCCACGGTCAGCGGCGCGTGGTCGCTGAAGCGCTGATCCTTGTAGATGGAAACCGCCCGAGCGGTGGCGGCCACACCAGGCGTCGCCAAGTGGTAGTCCAGGCGCCAGCCGACGTTTTTCTCCCAGGCCGCGCCGCGGTTGCTCCACCAGGTGTACTGCTCGGCCCGCGGGTTCAGCGTGCGGAACACGTCGACGAGGCCGGCGGCCAGCAGCTGCGTCAGCCAGGCCCGTTCCTCGGGCAGGAAGCCGCTGTTCTTCTGGTTGCTCTTCCAGTTCTTCAGGTCGATCTCGTGGTGTGCGATGTTGATGTCGCCGACGAGCACGAATTCACGCTCGGCCTTCAGTTGCAGCAGGTGCGGCAGCATGCTGGCCAGGAAGCGGAACTTCGCCGCCTGGCGTTCCTCGCCGCTGGAGCCGCTGGGGAAATAACAGCTGATGACGCTGAGCTTGCGTTTGGCGGTGTCGTAGCGGGCTTCGACATAACGCCCCTCGGCGTCGAACTCGGGGTTGCCAAAGCCAGTGATCACTTTGCTGGGCGCCTTCTTCGTGTAAAGGCCGACACCCGAGTAACCCTTTTTCTCGGCGTAGTGGAAGTGGCCGTCCATGCCGGCGACACGGTCGAACTTGCCGCTCACCGTGTCGGCCTGGGCCTTCACTTCCTGCACCCCCATACAATCGGCGCCCGCGCTTTCTGCCCACTCGACGAAGCCCTTGCTGGCTGCCGAGCGGATGCCGTTCAGGTTGAGCGTGATCAGTCGAAAACCCACAGGATGACCTCCATGCACGCAGCCCTGGCGCAGGAATTCGTGAAGTTCTCGGTCGAGGCCGGTGTGCTCCGGTTCGGCGAGTTCAAGACGAAGGCCGGACGGCTGTCGCCTTATTTCTTCAATGCCGGGCTGTTCGATGACGGCGCCAAGCTGGGCCGCCTCGCTTCATTCTATGCACGCAGCCTGCTCGACAGCGGCCTGCAGTTCGACATGCTGTTCGGCCCGGCCTACAAGGGCATCACGCTGGCGGCGGCGGTGGCCATCGAGCTGGCGCGGCTGGGCCGCAATGTGCCCTTCGCCTACAACCGCAAGGAAGCCAAGGACCACGGCGAAGGCGGGCAACTGGTCGGCGCGCCGGTGGCCGGCCGCGTTCTCATCATCGACGACGTGATGTCTGCGGGAACCTCTGTGCGTGAATCGATCTCCATGATCCGTGCTGCCGGCGCGACGCCGGTGGGCGTGGCCATCGCGCTGGACCGCCAGGAGAAGGCCACCGAAGGCGGGCACGACGTGCAATGGTCGGCCGTCCAGTACGTCTCGACACAACTGAATCTCGCCGTGTGTGCCATCGCCAGCTTGGATGACTTGCTACAGTACCTTCAACAGTCCGGCAACGACCCGGCGCTGAGCGCGTTCGCCGCGCCCGTGCAGGCGTACCGGGAACGGTACGGAGTCTGAATGGCAAGCAGGGCGCGTTCGCGAATCGCCGGCGGCTGGCACGGTGCCGCCGCATGGCTGATCGTGGCGGTCGCGCCGCTGGCCGCGGCGCAGGCGCCGAAAAGCGAAGGCATCTACACCTGCTTCGACGACAAGGGCCGGCGGCTGACGGCCGACCGCCCCATCCCCGAATGCTCGGCCAAGGAGCAGCGGGTGCTGAACAAGGACGGCTCGCTGAAGGCCATCCACCCGCCGACGCTGACGGCCGACGAGCGCACCGACAAGGAAGGGCGCGACCGCAAGGCCGCCGAGCTGCGTGCTGCGCAGGCCGACGCCGTGCGCCGCGACCGCAACCTGACGCAGCGCTACCCCAACGAGGACGTGCACAACAAGGCGCGTGAATCGGCGCTCGACTCGGTGCGGCTGGCCATCAAGGGCTCGGACACGCGGCTGAAGGCGCTGGCCACCGAGCGCAAACCGCTGCTCGACGAAACCGAGTTCTACAAGGGCAAGCAGCTGCCGCTGAAGCTGAAGCAGCAGCTCGACGCCAACGACGCCGCCACCGACGCGCAGCGCGCCGCGATGGCCAACGCCGAGGCCGAGCTGGTGCGCATCAACAAGCTCTACGA
>JBASTF010000682.1:0-2394 GCA_049274755.1 Rubrivivax sp.
TCAGCGAAGCGATCTGGTCGGAACCCAGTGCAGCCAGTTGCGCGGTGCTCAGCGCCTTGATGTTGGCAGCGCTGATGGCACGCAGGTCATCGGTCTGGATCGCGGCGAAGTCGCCGGTCTCGATGGCGGCGATCTGGGCGCTGGTCAGGGCGGCGACCTGGGCCGTGGTCAGTGCCACGATGCCGTCGGACGTCAGTGCGGCGACGCCGGTGGCGCCAAGCGCACGTGCCTGGGCGCTGGTCAGCGCGGCGATGTCGGCTGTCTCCAGCGTGTTGATCTGGCTGGTCGTCAGGTTGGCCACCTGGGCCGTGGTCAGCGCGCTGAACTGGGCCGTGGTCAGCGCGTTCAGGTCGGCCGAGCCGAGGCTGGCGACTTGCGCCGTGGTCAGTGCAGCGACCTGGGTGGTGGTCAGTGCGGCGATCTGGTCGGAGCCGAGCGCAGCCAGTTGCGCCGTGCTGAGCGCCTTGATGCTGGCGGCGCTGATGGCGCGCAGATCATCGGTCTGCAGCGCGGCGATGTCGGCCGTCTCGAAGGCGGCGAGCTGGTTGGTCGTCAGTGCGGCGACCTGGCCGGTCGTCAGTGCCTGCACGGCGGCGGTGCCGAGCGCGGCGATGCTGCCGGTGCTGAGCGCGCGGATCGCATTGGTGCCCAGCACCTGCAGGTCGTCGGTGGCAATCGACGCCATCTGCGTGGTGGTGAAGGCGGCAACCTGGGCCGTGGTCATCGCCGAGAACTGCGCTGTCGTCAGGGCGGTGAAGTCGGCGCTGTCCAGGCCGGAGATCTGCCGCGTCGTCATCGCTGCGACCTGGTTCGTTCCCAGCGCCGCAAACTGGTCCGAACCGAGGGCGCCGAGCTGTTCCGTCGTCAGTGTCTTGAACGCCGTTGTCGAGATGGCCTTCAGCGAGGCGGGCACGAAGGCCCCCATTTGTGCCGTGTCCAGCAGGCTCAGGCCCAGCGTCGGGATGGCCGCGATCTGTGCCGTCGTCAGCGCATTGACCTGCGCCGTCGTCATCTGATCCCAGTCCTCGGTGTTCAGCGCCGCGATCGTGGCCGTCGAGAGGCCGGCAATCTGGGCGGTCGTGAGGGTCGGAATGATGGTGGCCATGTTGCAGTCCTTAGCGCGTATCTGCTCTGATCGGTGCGTGGGGGTCGTTGGTCAGGCCTGTCGGTACGACGCGCCCCACCCCCTTCCCGGGTTCTTACCGTCGGGATATCGGGCCCCCTTCTGAAGACTTGAGGTGGCCAGGCAAATGGCCTGGAAAATGCGTGCGATTGCACGGTTCGGCCCTGTGAGTCGTGACTTTCTTGGCGGGGCGCAACAGCCCTGGCCGCCGCAGCGGGCGCCTCCCGGCGGCCGTGCGGCAAGAAAGTCAGTGAGCGCTTATCCCTGTTTCAGGGGCGCTTCAGCAGCAGCGGTTCGCTGATGCGCGCACGTTCCACGTCATCGGCGTGGAAGGGCAGCGTGGGCCATTGGTGGCGCGAATACAGGCGCATCTGGTCGAAGGCGTGCGGCGAAGCCGGGTCGCTGCTCTGGCCATAGGTCAGCAAGGCCTGCGCCACCGGGCCGCGCTCGTCGAAGCCCACGGTCTGCACATAACTCGTGCCGTGGTCGGTGACCAGGCCCTGGGCGCCGATGCCGTTGGTGGCCAGGGCCGAGATCTTGTTCAGCACGCCGATGTGTTCGTCGCCGCCATGCACGGCCACCGGGCCGCCGGGGCTGGGCGTCACCTGCACGGCCCACAGCGGCGCGTCCAGCGCAAAGCCGAAACCACGCACCTTGGCCACCGCGCCGCCCAGCGCCTCCCAGACCTTGGCGGCGACGGCCGCGTCGTCCATCTTCAGGCCGGCCGGCGTTTCGGCGCGGCGGTTCAGGTCGAAGGGCACACGGTGCAGGTTGGCGATGCCGGCGGCGCTGCGCCAGAACTCGGTGAACAAATGGGCCGCCCGGGCGTCGTGGTTGGTCGTCGTGTCCCATTGCTTCAGCGCCGCGCAGCCGTCGCGGGTCTCGGCCGTGGGTGCGCCGGCGCAGGCGGCCAGCAGGTCGGGCAGCACCAGCTTGCCGATCAGGCTCTGGTTCCTGAACAGCTGCTGCTGCACGCTGGCCGGCGTGGCCTTGCCGCGGGCCAGCAGTTCGGGGATCTCGACCATGCCGGCACGGGTGCGCGGGCGGCGGATCAGCGGGTCGCCGACCAGCGGGCTGATGCTGTCCCAGCGCTGCTGCGGCCAGTGGGCGTAGACAAAACTGTCGTTGCTGTTCTGCACCCAGTCGCTGCGCAGCGCAATCGGCATGCGCTCGATCGGGGTTGTGCCCGGCACCGGCGAGTTGCTGTCGCGGCGCCAGTCGCAGTCGCTGCGGCTGCCGTCGAGCACGACGATGCCGGCGGCCTGCAGCAG
>JBASTF010000683.1:0-2420 GCA_049274755.1 Rubrivivax sp.
GGTTGCGGCGTAGGGCGGGCGTAGCCCGACCGGAGGCGCAACCAGCGCGAAGCATCTTCTGCCGGTGGTCCCGCGCGTCAGCTGCGGTGCTTGAATCGCCAGCTGTCGTTGCCGGTCTCGACGATGTCGCAGTGGTGGGTAATGCGGTCGAGCAGCGCGGTGGTCATCTTGGGGTCGCCAAAGACGGTCGGCCACTCACCGAAGGCCAGGTTCGTGGTGACGATGACCGAGGTCTGCTCATAGAGCTTGCTGACGAGATGGAAGAGCAGCTGACCGCCCGAGCGTGCAAACGGCAGGTAGCCAAGCTCGTCGAGCACCACGAGGTCGAGACGCGAGAGCTGGGCCGCCAACGTGCCGGCCTTGCCGAGGCGCGTTTCCTCCTCGAGCCGGTTCACCAGGTCCACCGTGTTGAAGTAGCGCCCGCGGGCGCCGGCTCGTACCACATTGGCGGTGATGGCGGTGGCGAGGTGCGTCTTGCCGGTGCCCGTCCCACCGACCAGCACGACGTTGCGCCGGCCGGGGAGGAACGAGCCGCTGTGCAGGGAGCGCACCAGTCCTTCGTTGATGGGAGTGTCGCCGAAGACGAAGGCGTCGAGGTCCTTCACCGCCGGCAGCCTGGCGGCCGACATCCGGTAACGAACCGACGCTGCATGGCGGTGCGTCGCCTCGGCACGCAGCAGGTCGGTCAGGACCTCCATGGTCGTGCGCTTGCGCTGGAGACCGGTGGTCACCGCCTCGTCGAAGGCGCCAGCCATGCCCTTCAGCCCCAACTCGGTCATGGCCGTCATCATCTCATGCCGCTGCATGGAGGCCTCGCAGGCTGTCATAGCGGTTGCAGTCGGCGCGGGGCGGATGGCGCAGCGCCAGGTCCTCGGGGGTGACAATGGTCAGCGGTCGTGGCGGTTCTCGCCTGCGGGCCAGGATGTTGACGATGACGTCGTCGCTGGCGGTGCCGGCCAGCAGCGCCTCTCGCACGGCCGCTTCCACCGCCTCCAGTCCGTCGTCGAGCACCGCTGCCAGCACCCGCACGAACCGCCGGTCGGCATCGTCACCGACGCCGAGCTTGCGCCGCAGTCGTGCCAGCGCAGGCGGCAGCTCCCAGCCCTGGAACGGTGCGCCGTTGCGCAGGGCGCCCGGCTTGGTCGCCAACACCGGCAGATAATGCCACGGGTCGTAGATGGTCCGGTCGCGGCCAAAGAACCGGGGATGGTCGGCGACTACTTCACCATCGCAGCGCACGACGATGCGGTCGGCATAGGCGCGAACCTGCACCGCGCGTCGCGCCACCCTGGCAGAAACGGAGTAGCGGTTGCGGTCGAAGCTGATGAGGCATGTGCCGCTTACCGCATGCTCGCTCTCGTGGAAGCCGTCGAAGGGCGCGACAACAGGCTGGAGTACAGCCTGTTCGGCTGCCCATGCCTCAGCGACCGTCAGTTCCTTCTGCTCGGGATGCTGGTGCATGTCGGCCCAGCGCCGACACTCGGCCTCCAACCAGCCGTTCAGCTCCGCGAGGCTGGTAAAGCGCAGGCGTGGCTGGAAGAAGCGGCCGCGCGCGGTCTGCACCTGGTTCTCGACCTGACCCTTCTCCCAACCCGACGCGGGCGAGCAGGCGGTCGGCTCGACCATGTAGTGGTTGGCCATGACCAGGAAGCGCCGGTTGAAGACACGCTCCTTGCCGGTGAACACGCTCGTCACCGCCGTCTTCATGTTGTCGTAGATGCCGCGCGTCGGCACGCCTCCGAAGAAGGCAAACGCCCGCGCATGCGCGTCGAACAGCATCTCCTGTGTCTCGCGCGGATAGGCCCGCACATACATGGCCCGCGACGCGCACAGTCGCACATGCGCGACCTTCACGCGCATCGGCTTGCCCGAGATCTCCACGTCCTCATGGCTCCAGTCGAACTGATAGGCCTCGCCCGGTCGGAACAGCAGCGGGATGAACGCCGGCGCATCCATCACATCGCGACGTCGCGCCTGCCGCCAGCGGGCCGCATAACGGCGAACCGCGTCGTACGAGCCGTCGAACCCTTCGCGTAGCAGCAGGTCGTGGATGCGCGTGAGGCGCAGCTTCTCGCGCCGCGGCCGTGCCTCATCGTCCTCCAGCAAAGCATCCAGTCGCGCCTGGAACGGACCCAGCTTCGGCAGCGGCTGCACTGCCCGCCGGTAGCCCATGTCCGCCTCCGGTGCCCGGATCGCCTTGCGCACCACCTTGCGCGACAGGTGCAGGTCCCGCGCTATCGCCTTGATGGCCTTCCCCGACGCGTGCTCGCGCCGGATCCTCAACACCGTCTCCAATACCAGCATCCCGCTCTCGCCGCCTGACACACCGCCAAGCGAACAGCCTAGACCACCGGGATGAGGGGTCCCTTTTCGACGCCGATCACCCCGCTACCGGGGTCCTTTTTCCACGCCGATCCACA
>JBASTF010000684.1:0-2581 GCA_049274755.1 Rubrivivax sp.
ACGCGCTGTGGGCCGGCGACATCGCGGCGGCGCACGCCGACACCAGCCTGGAGTTCCTGCACGAAGGTCGCGTCGCCGGCTGGTTCCTGGCGCGTGGCACCGGCACCGGCCTGGAGCTCACGCTGGCGATGGCGGCGCAGGGCTCGACGCTGCCCGGCGCGGCCCTGTACCGCAGCGCGATGGCTGTGTTCGCCCAGCGCGGGCACCGTCTCGGCATGGCCGGCTTCAGCGTGCGCAACCGCAGCGTGCACAACATCTATGCCGCGCTCGGTGCCCGCTTCACCGGCGTGCGCGAGTGTTTTCTTTGGCAACCCCCGACGCCCACGTCCCCATGAACTCTGCGATCCCGCAGCAGGCCGCCGACGGCGGCCTTCGCCTGCTCGACCTGCTGCTCGGCACCGTGGCGCTGGCACTGCTGGTGCTGCTGTTGCCGCTGCTGGCGCTGGCGATCCGGCTGGACAGCCGCGGCAGCATCTTTTTCCGCCAGGCCCGGCTGGGGCAGCACGGCCGGGTGTTCCATGTCGTCAAGTTCCGCACCATGGTCAGCGACGCACCGCCGATCTTCAACGCCGACGGCTCCCGTTTTGTCGGCAAGATCGACGCCCGTGTCACGCGCGTCGGCCGCTTCCTGCGCCTGGGCCTGGACGAACTGCCCCAGGTGTTCAACGTGTTCCGCGGCGAGATGAGCTTCATCGGCCCCCGGCCCGACGACGTGCACGCGCTGCAGAACTACCAGGGCGCCGAGTGGCTCAAGCTGGCCGACAGGCCCGGTCTCACCGGGCTGGCCCAGGTGTGCGGGCGCAACGACATTCCCTGGCGCGAACGCATCCGCTACGACATCTACTACCACTACCGGCGCAACCTGGCGCTGGACCTGCAGATCGTGCTGCGCACGATCGCGCTGCTGCTGAAGATCGGCATCCAGCGCCCGCTGGTGACACCGGCCCAGGTCGACGAACTGCTGGCGCGGCCCGATGCCGCCGCCGACGGCCTGGCGATGCAGCAGCAGGTCGAGGCGGCACAACGATGAGCGCAGCGCATGCCCGCGACGGATTCACCGTGCTGGTGAACTCCTGCGACGCCTTCGAAGACTGCTGGGACCCGTTTTTCACGCTGTACCGCCGCCACTGGCCACAGGCCGATGCACCGGTGCTGCTGAACACGGAGACACGCGACTGGCGCCACGGCGCGGTCGACCTGCGCTGCAGCCGCGTGCAGCAAGGTCGGCAGCAGCGCCTGACCTGGAGCGAGTGCCTGATCGCGGCGCTGGACCAGGTGCAGACATCGCTGGTGCTGTACATGCAAGAAGACTACTTCCTGGACCGCCCGGTGTTCGACGACCGTGTGCGAGCTGCTGCAGCCTACATGCACGCGCACCCGGAAGTCGGGCAGATCGGGCTCACCGGCATCGGCAGTGCCGGCCCCTATCTGGACCACCCTGAACCGTGGCTGCAATCGGTGCGCCAGAAGGCACGCTACCGCATCTCGACGCAGGCCGCGCTGTGGCGGGTGGAAACGCTGCGCTCCTACCTGGAGCCCGTCGAGAACGGCTGGATGTTCGAGATCTTCGGCACCTGGCGTGCACACCGCAGGCACGACCAGATCCTCGTCGTGCGCGAGCACGCCGCCCGTGGTGGCTGGCCGATGCACTATCTGCACACCGGCATCGTCAAAGGCAAGTGGCTGCCAGGCATCGAAAAGGTGTTCGCCGACAACGGCATCAGCGTGGACTTCTCGCGCCGCGGCTTCTACCAACACAAGAGCACGCTGGCCCGCCGCTGGGAGACGGCCAGGATGCTGCTGCGCCACCCGCTGTATGCCCTTCGCCAGTTCCTTTGACAGCCTGCGATCGGGCTGCTGCGTGTCCGCCGGGTGCCGGGCGTGAAAACGACGCGCCTGCTGCTAACGGCGCTGTCGCTGGGCTCCAGCCTGCTGTCGTTCCTGAGTTACACGCTGTTGTTGCAGCAACTGGGAACCTCGGCCCAGGTCGACGCGCTGTTTGTCGCCGCCAGCGTGCCGGTCGGCATGGCCGGCCTTCTGACGGCCGTGCTGGTCTATCTGCTGCCCACACGACTGACGGAACTGCCGCCACCGCCCCAGGAAGCTGCGCTGCGTCAACTGGCCCGTTGGATTTGGTGCGCCACCGCCGTGGCGCTGACCATCGTGCCTGCGGCGTCGCTGCACGACGGATCCGGTCTGGCGGCAACGATGTTGTTCGGGTTCGTGCTGTACGCGGGAGTTTCGGTGGCCGGCACGCTGCTGGTCTGCCGCGCACAGGCCGCAGGCCGTTATCTCCTGGCTGGTCTGAACCAGTTCCTGCTGGTCCTGGGGCTGGTGGCCGGCGTACTGATGGCGATCAACAGCCAGCAGGTCGGATGGGTGGTCCTGGGCCAGTTGGCAGGCGCGATTGCGGCACTGGTGGCGCTGGCACGCAGCCTGCGCCTGCAGGGGCTGCTGCGCGTGCGGCCTGGCGCCGACGCCGCCGCCCTGCGCGAGCTGATGGCGCCGCTGCGCCGCCACTTGCCGCACATTCTGGTGGCATCGACGGCCTTCACGCTGTTCCAGCCCATCGACGCCTATC
>JBASTF010000685.1:0-14026 GCA_049274755.1 Rubrivivax sp.
GTCTGGGCCACACGTGCTGCCGGGGCCATGCTGGCGGCTGCCTCGGGCTGGGCGCTGGCGCACGGCCTGTGGCAGCAGTGGCTGGCCTATTGCGCGACTTGAACTGCGCCGGGCGCAGAAACGAAAACGCCCGGGCACAGGCCACGGGCGTCTCGGAAGGCGGCAGCACTGCAGTGCTGCCGTTCGAACCCAAGAATTACTTCTTGGCTTCTTCCTTCTTGGCTTCCTTCTTCTCTTCCTTCTTGGCTTCGGCCTTCTTGGCGGCGGAAGCGGCGGCGGCCGGCTTCGCGGCTTCTTCCTTCTTCGCGGCCGGGGCGGCGGCTTGGGCGAAAGCGCCGGTGGTGAAGGCAGCAGCGATCAGGGCGGCCAGGAGCTTGTTCATGTCTGAAATACCTTTCGAAAGTTTTCGGATATTGCCCCCTCCAACAGGGAAGCACCTCCGAAACGCGGCTCCCCGCAAGTCGGTTGACAAGGACCTTGACCTAGAATCTTCGGGTTTGCACCAGCGCATGACGCGGCTCGCGGAGACAGAACCACATGTACCAGCACATCGAGGTGCCCAAGGGTGGGCAGAAGATCACGGTCAACGCCGACGCTTCGCTCACCGTGCCCGATCAGCCCATCATTCCGTACATCGAGGGCGACGGCACCGGGATCGACATCACGCCGGTCATGCTGAAGGTGGTGGATGCCGCGGTTGCCAAGAGTTACGGCGGCAAGCGCAAGATCCACTGGATGGAGGTCTACGCCGGCGAGAAGGCGACGAGGATCTACGGCCCGGACGTCTGGCTGCCGCAGGAAACGCTGGACGTGGTGCGCGACTACGTGGTCTCGATCAAGGGCCCGCTGACGACGCCGGTGGGCGGCGGCATCCGCAGCCTGAACGTGGCGCTGCGCCAGGAACTCGACCTCTACGTCTGCCTGCGCCCTGTGCAGTACTTCAAGGGTGTGCCCAGCCCGCTGAAGGAACCCGAGAAGACCAACATGGTGATCTTCCGCGAGAACTCGGAAGACATCTACGCCGGCATCGAGTACGAGGCCGAGAGCGACAAGGCCAAGCAGCTGATCAGCTTCCTGGTCAACGAGATGGGCGTGAAGAAGATCCGCTTCCCGAATACCTCGGGCATCGGCGTCAAGCCGGTGTCGATCGAAGGCACCGAGCGCCTGGTGCGCAAGGCGCTGCAGTACGCCATCGACAACGACAAGCCCAACGTCACCATCGTGCACAAGGGCAACATCATGAAGTTCACCGAAGGTGGCTTCCGTGACTGGGCCTATGCGCTGGCGCAGAAGGAATTCGGCGCGGTGCCGATCGACGGCGGCCCCTGGTGCAAGTTCAAGAGCCCGAAGAATGGGCGCGACATCGTCATCAAGGACGTCATCGCCGATGCCTTCCTGCAGCAGATCCTGCTGCGACCGGCCGAGTATTCGGTGGTGGCGACGCTGAACCTCAACGGCGACTACATCTCCGACGCGCTGGCGGCCCAGGTCGGCGGCATCGGCATCGCGCCCGGCGCCAACATCAGCGACAGCGTCGCGATGTTCGAGGCCACCCACGGCACGGCGCCGAAGTACGCCGGCAAGGACTACGTGAACCCGGGTTCCGAGATCCTGTCGGCCGAGATGATGTTGCGCCACATGGGCTGGACCGAAGCCGCCAACCTGATCATCAAGTCGCTCGAGAAGGCCATTCTCAGCAAGCGTGTCACCTACGACTTTGCGCGCCTGATGGACGGTGCGACGCAGGTGTCCTGTTCTGGCTTCGGCCAGGTGATGATCGACGCGATGTGATCCTGCTCCCCGGCGTCTCATGACGTCTCGTAAGCCCTTGATCTTCCAAGAGAATTTCAAGGGCTTTCGTTTTTCTACGTCTCACAGGCTGACCACGAAATCCCGCCGATTTGGAGGGAATTTTGGAGGGTAGAGGGGGGCGAAATCCTCCAAGTTCCTCCATTTGTAGGGTTGGCAACCGAGACCAGAAAGACCGTCATGAGAGCCTGCAACTACACGCTCACCCCGACCCGGATCAACAACGCGAAACCCAAGCCCAGGCAGTACAAGCTCAGCGATGGCGGAGGCCTGTACCTGCAGGTCAGCACCGCCGGCCTGAAGACCTGGCGCTTCCAGTACCGCTTCGGCGGCGTGCGGGCCGAGGTGACGATCGGCAAGTACCCCGAGATCGGCGTGGCCGACGCGCGCGATCGGCACTTCGAGTACCGCACGATGCTCGAGCGCGGCGTGGATCCGGCCGAGGCCCGACGCACGGAGATCGAGCAACGCCGTCAGCGGGTGCAGGAGGCCCGCAAGCCCGAACTCGACTTCGAGGCCTTCTCGAAGCGCTGGATCGCGGAGCGGCTGTCGACCCGATCGGCCACCTACCGTTCGCAGATCGAGTCGAGGCTCGAGCGCTTCGTGTGGCCGCGCATCGGCCACAAGGGGCTGCCCGACGTGCGCCCGGCCGACGTGCTGCAGGTCATCGAAGCGCAGCGCGCGACGCCGAAGACGGCCGAGGGCGTGCGCGTGATCATCCAGCAGGTCTACAACTACGCGATCCAGAAACTGCTGGTCGAGGTGAACCCGGCGCTGCCGTTGCGTGGCGTCATCGAGGTGCCGCCGGCGCAGCACCACAAGCACCTCAGGGAATCGGAGATCGGCCCTTTCTGGCGTTCGGTCGAGAAGCAGGGCGCGCACTTCGTGACCATCGCGGCCACCAAGATGCTGATGTACAGCATGTGCCGCAAGAGCGAGGTCCTGCGCGCGCAGTGGTCGGAGATCGACTTCGACAAGGCGCAGTGGGACATCCCGGCCGAGCGCATGAAGATGAAGCGGCCGCACCGGGTGTACCTGTCGAGGCAGGCAATCGAACTGCTGCGCCTGCTGCATGCGCTCAGCGGGCATGGTGTGTACGTCTTCCCGTCGGTGCTGCGCGGCTCGCTGCCGCTGGCCGACGCGACGCTGAACCACTTCTTCGGCCGGCTGGACTTCGGCGTCGAGGGATTCTCGCCGCATGGCACGCGCAGCACGACGGCAACACTGCTGCGCGAGCACGGCTTCGGACGTGACGTCGTCGAACTGCTGCTGGCGCATGCCGAGAAGAGTTCTACGGCGGCGGCCTACCACCATCATGAGATGGCTGATCAGCGGCGGCGCGCGTTGCAGTATCTGGCCGATGAGATCGACAGGCTCGCGGCTAACGACATCGAGAGTGGCGTGCCGCGATCACCTCGCCTCGATGGACGCGGCGTTCAGGGACTGGACCGGAGGGACGTCGCAAAGGAGGCCACGCCGCTCCAGGCTGAGTAGGTTCCACCGATGCGCGAAGGGAGGGCTGCCGTTCAATGGACGAGGCGATCAGGTCGATCCGGCGTCCGACCGGGCGGCCCACGGCTCCACGCTGTAGCGACGAACGGCGCCGGTCAGGTTGCTCTTGAGGAACACCGTCGGACCGTCGATCCAGCCCGTCAGGCCGTGCCCGCCGGCCGTGGCGCGCACGACCCCGTTGCCAGCGACCGCCAGCACGATCTGGGCGCGCTCGCCGTCGTCCCACAACTCCGGCAGCGTGCCGGAGAAGTTGCAGCCCCGGTCATAGTCGTACAGCCCGATGCGGTCGCCTTTGACCGTTCCGCCGATCCGCACGAGCCTGTCGCGGCTGTGGTCGAACACCTGGGACGCACAGGGCCCCAGCGCGACCCGAGCCGCCGCGTACGCCACGCAGGCCAAGAGGCCAGGCGACGCACCGAAATCATCGACTCCGTTCCCCATGGCGCAGTCTCTTCCCACGAATGCGGCGTCCCGATCGCCGTCGGTGCGATGCGCTTGATGCGGATCAAAGCAACGACGCCTCGTCGCCGGCCGACCGGCCCTACCAGATCCGCCGTCAACCTCTCGCGGTTCGCCGCGCGTACAACGTGCCGGCGATGACGAGCCCAAGCGCGACGGCCTGTTCAGCGCGGCCAGCGATCTGCTCAGTTTCAGCACTCCGTTGATCGCGAAGCGAACGAACGATTGTTAGAATCAGCAGGATCACTTAGAAAGGGCCCATCACCATGTCAATCCCGGTGTCGAACGGCATCGCCGGCCGACGAAGCATTCGTGGGCAGGTCGCCATCGTCGGCGCAGGCCGCTCCGAGGTCGGGCGTGTGCCTGACAAGAGCGTCATGGCGCTGGCTTCCCAAGCTGCCAAAGCCGCGCTGGCCGACGCCGGGATCGAGCGCTCACAGATCGATGGGGTACTGACCAGTTCGGCCTTCGCGGCGCCGTTCCACCGCTTCAGCGTGGCGTTCAGCGAGTACTTCGGCATCGTGCCGACGTTCTCGAACACCTTGCAGGTGTCGGGGGCGACGGCCGCGACGATGTTCAACATCGCAGCTGCGGCCATTGCCGGAGGCCTGGCCGAGAATGTTCTGGTCCTCGGTGCCGACAGCCTGCTCACCGGCTTGTCTCCAGACTTGGCGCTGCGCTCGATGACCGAGAGCCGCGACCAGCAGTACGAGATGCCCTTCGGCATCCCCGTGGCAAACACCTTCGCCATGACGGCGCACAGGCACATGAAGGAGTTCGGCACCACGGCGGAACAGTTCGCCAAGGTCGCGGTGATCCACCGCGAGCACGCCATGCGAACGCCCGGCGCGCAGATGACGACGCCGATCACCGTCGACGACGTGTTGAACTCCGGTTGGGTGACCACCCCGTACCACAAGCTGGATTGTTCCTTGATCTCTGACGGCGCCGTCGCGTTTGTCGTCAGCGCGGCCGATCGTGTCGGCGCCTGCAAGGCCAAGCCGATCTACATCCTGGGTGGCGGCGAGTGCTACACGCATGAGCACATCTTCTTGATGCCGTCGCTCACCACCACCGGTGCCGTTCAATCCAGTGCCAAGGCCTACGCCATGGCGGGCTGCTCGCCGAAAGACATCGATGTCGCCGGTGTCTACGACTGCTTCACTGGCACCGTGATCATGATGCTGGAAGACCTGGGCTTCTGCCCCAAGGGTGAGGGTGGGCGCTTTGTCGATGACCGGCAGATCACCTATGGTGGCAGCATCCCCTGCAACACCCATGGTGGGCTGTTGTCCTACGCCCACCCGGGCATGCCGGGCTCGCTGCTGCACTTCCTGGAAGTGGTGCAGCAGTTGCGCGGTGAATGCGGACCGCGCCAGGTGGCGGGCGCTGAACTCGGCCTGGTGCATAGCCTGGGGGCAGGTTTCGCGACCCAGGCGACAACAATTCTGGGAACGGAGGCCACGCTGTGAGACGCATCGAACCCAAGGAAGCCCACATCAAGCCGCTACCCACGCCCGACTTGGACTCGCAGGCCTACTGGCAGGGTCTGAAGGACGGTCGGCTGCTGCTGCAACACTGCAAGGCCTGCGGCCATGTGCAGTTCTATCAGCAGGCGATCTGTCGCCAATGCGGCAGCGAGGCCCTGGAACATCGCGCCGCCAGCGGGCGCGGCGTCGTGCACTCCTTCAGCGTGGTGCATCGCGCACCAGGCCCTGCCTTCAAGCAAGACACGCCTTATGCCGTGTTGCTGGTGGAACTGGCCGAAGGGCCGCGGATGATCAGCTCCCTGGTCGGCGGCGATCCCATGGCCGTGCAGTTCGATATGGCTGTGGAACTGGTCTGCGAACCCATCAACGACCAGGTCGTGTTGCCGCGTTTCAGGCCGACTCGCCGCTGACCACAGGAACAAAAAAGCGGCGGGAGTCTCCTGCCCGCCGCGTAAAGGATGCCCCCGCTGAGAGGCAACCTAGGAGACATCAAAAGACGTGGCGGATGCCCATGGCGAGGCCATTGCTCTTGTCATTCCTGACAATCACATTGCCGGAGCCGGAGAAGTTTTGATTGCCCCACAGGGGTGCAAGCCCGTGATCCTTGTTGTCGACGTTGCCGAACATGACGTAGAGGGCGCTGCGCTTGGAGAGCAGGTAGTCCGCATTCAGGACCAGCAGCTTGCTGGACGTGGAGACACCGACCTTCTCCTTCACCGTCCAGTACTGCGCCGCCACGGTCAACAAGTCGGTGGCCTTGAAACTGGCGCCGACGGTCCAAAGGTTGGAATTGACGAAGCCCACCACGGCGTCGCTGTTGTCGACCTTGTTGGCTCCGGCGTGGAGCTTGAATCCGCCGAAGTCGTACGAACCGGAGATCATGGTCCAGGTGACACTTTTGTTGGCTAGGTCCTCGTCCTTTTGCAGGCTCAGAGACACCGCGATAGGTCCCTGCAAGAAGCGTACGTTGCCGCCCATGCTCTTGCCCAAGCCGCCTTCACCCGCGGCTACGTGCACGGCGAAGTCGATGGGCCCCAGCCGCGGACTGTCGTAGCGGATCTGGTTGCTGTTCCAGAAGTCGTTGCTGATGCCTTGAGACAGCAGTGTCAGGCCCATTCCGGTGTTGATCCCGGAAGGGGTGGCACTGAGCGTGGCGGCCTGCTTGATGACGGCAGCCGTGTAGTTGCGCCCCAGTGTGATCTCGCCGAACGATCCCTTGATCCCGACAAAGGAATTGCGGCGCCAGAAGGCTGTACCGGTTGCCGCTGCGCATCCTGCGGCAGCGTTGCACGAGCCGGAACTCGCGCCACCAGAGGCCGTGCCGTTCTTTGGGTCAATGGGCGACTCGAGGTTGAAGAAGGCGGAGAGACCACCACCGAGATCTTCCGTGCCTCTCAGGCCGAATCGCGATGAACTCCCCGTGTCGGAGTTGAGCTTGACCATGCGGTCGTCCGCTGCATTGGTTCGACTGAACACGGCAGGCGCGACGTCCAGTAGGCCGTACAGCGTGACCGTAGATTGCGCATGTGCAACTGCGGCAGCCGATATGCCGAGCGTGCCAACGAGAAGATGTCGAAAGTTCACTGTGTGTCTCCTTGGTGGGATAAAGATCCCGCAGTGCGGGCGTTTGGGGAACCGACTGCGCTGGCTGGCTCACGGGTGGCAACTGGCCCGCGAGGCCGCTGCCATCTCTTGCGGCTAACTAACGTTAGACAAAGGTTGCCAATCTGTCTCCACCGTGGATACCCGACGCTGTTTGCCCCAACTGAGCGCGACAACGATCCGCACACAAGGGTGCAGATTGCGGGTTTTTACGGACACTGGGTCTTCGCCGCATTCGCTGCGGCCTGGGTCGGCGGCTACTCGCGCTTGATGCCGGCCGCCACGACAGCGGCGGCATAGCGCTTGGTCTCAAGCTCGAGGAAGGTGGCGAACTCTTCCGCGGAGCCGCCGACAGGTTCAACCCCTTGAGCGATCAGTCGCTGGCGCATCGCACTGTCCCGAAGAGCGAAGGTCACGGCGGCGCTGAGTTTGTCGACCACCGACTTCGGCGTCCCGGCGCGACTGACCAACCCAAGCCAGGAATTGCCGTTGAACCCAGTCAAGCCGGATTCGTGAAGCGTCGGAATGTCCGGCGCCGACGCGGAACGCTGCAAGCCGGTGGCCGCCATGACCCTCAACTTTCCTGCTTTGACATGCGGCATGGCCGACAGCAGGTCGACGAACATCATCGAGATGTGACCGGCCAGCACGTCGTTCATTGCCGCGGCGCTGCCCTTGTAGGGTACGTGCACGATGTCGATGCCAGCGGCGACGCGGAGCATCTCTCCCGAAAGGTGGTTCGATTGGCCGATGCCCGCCGAGCCGAAGGTCAGGCTGCCCGGTTTGCGCTTGGCCAGCGTTATCAACTCCTGCAGGTTGTTGGCCTGCACCGCAGGGTTGACGACGAGCAGGTTGGTCAGATTGACGGTGTGAGCGACCGGCGCCAGGTCGCGGCCGGTGTCATACGGCATCTTCGCGTACACGCTCGGGTTGATGGCGTGGCTGGTGGCAACCACTGCGAGCGTGTAGCCGTCGGCGGCCGCCTTGGCGACCACATCGGTCCCCAGGATGCTGCCGGCGCCAGGGACGTTCTGATAAACGACCGTCTGACCCAGCGGCTCCAGGCTGCGGCCCACGATGCGCCCGATCGTGTCGAGGATGCCGCCTGCGACCGACGGAATGACGAGGGTGATCGGTCTTGCCGGATAACTCTCTTGGGCCCTCAGCGGGCCGGTGGCAAAGATCGGCAGCGTGAGGATCATGCGTCGGGTCAAATTCATATCTAGTTCACCATTCTCTATAGAAAATGCGCATCTGTATGGCGAAAAAGTCTAGACGCATCTGTTCCGTCATGTCAACATCGCTCGCTTGTCTTCAGCATTGATGAACTTGCGTATGGACCGTATCGAAACGCCAGAGAAAGTTGTTGGCGCGCTGGCCAGTGGGCTTGCGGTCGTGCGTTATCTGTCTATCGCGGCCACCCCGGTGGGGGTCAGTCGCATTTCTCGCGATCTCGGTCTGAACTCGAGCACCTGCTTCAATCTGCTGAAGACCTTGGTTCACGAAAGGCTCGTGACCTTCGACGAAACGACCAAAACCTACCGGGTCGGCT
Source organism: Rubrivivax sp. (assembly GCA_049274755.1). Lineage (GTDB taxonomy): Bacteria > Pseudomonadota > Gammaproteobacteria > Burkholderiales > Burkholderiaceae_C > Rubrivivax. Next base: position 8,425 of record JBASTF010000685.1, read on the forward strand.
TGGGGCTGGTGGAGCTGGCCAAGGGCGCGCTCGAGACAGCGTCTTACGCACGTCTTGTTCATCCCCACCTGGAGTCGATTGCCGCAAGCCACGGCGTGACGGCCACGCTCTGGCATCGAGCCTCGGAGGAGCGGGTGGTGCTTGTGGATCGTGCCGACAACGATGCAACGATGCGCGTGCACATGAACATCGGGCAGCGATTGCCGATGTTCATTTCGGCGCTCGGCCGCAGCATGGCGGCCCACTCGGGCCTGACCCGGGCCGAGTTGCGGCGCCGCGTCGAGGCGCTGCGCTGGGACGATCCACCGGGCTTCGATGCCTACATGCGCAGCGTGGATGAAGCGGCCCGCAAGGGTTACGCGGTCGACGCGGGCTGCTACGTCAAGGGCGTGACGAGCGTTTCCTGTGCGGTCGTGGACTCGGCCGGCACACCCGTGATGGCCATCAGCGGCACCGGGTTCACGGCCCAGTTGCCGCGCTCCGCGATCAAGGCGCTGGGCGAAGAACTCAGAGACCGGGCGGCGCTGGTGTCGCGGGCGGTATCCGGGCCGGCGCGGGACGAGGGGGGGAATCGATGAGCCTGGATTTTGGCTTCTCCGCAGAACACGAGGCTGTGCGCGAAACGGTGCGCCGCATGTGCCGTGAAGAGCTGGCGCCGCTGGTGACGCCGGCCGAAGAAGAAGAGTCCTTCCCGCGCGAGGTGTTTCGCCGTTGGGGTGAACTCGGCCTGCTAGGCGTGCGCTACCCCGAGGCCGACGGCGGCAGCGGCATGGACAAGATCAGCGACTGCATCGTGCGCGAGGAACTGAGCTTCTGCAGCCAGGCCTTCGCATCGAGCTGGTCGGCGCATTCGCATCTGGGCATCTGGCCGATCTGGCGTGCCGGCACGCCCGGGCAGCGCACGCGCTGTTTCGTGCCGGCGCTGGCAGGGCAGAAGATCGCCGCCTTCGCCCTGAGCGAACCCGACGGCGGCTCCAACGTGCGCGCCTTGCGCACCAAAGCCACGCGCGTGCCCGGTGGCTGGCGCATCGACGGCAGCAAGCTCTACATCACGAACGCGCCGATCGCCGACTTCATGCTGGTGGCGGCGCGCACGCGGGCCGAGCTCACGCCCGAGGCGATCAGCCTGTTCATCGTCGAGCTGCCCAACGCCGGCGTGGCCATGTCCAAGCTGCGCAAGGAGGGCATTCGCGGCTCCGAGACCGCGCTGATTCACTTCGACAACTTGCTCGTGCCCGACGAGGCGCTGCTCGGTGCGCGCGAAGGCACCTACCCGGTGATCCTCGACTCGTTGAGCGAGAACCGCGTCGGCGTGGCCGCCAACGCCCTGGGCATGGCGCGCGCGGCCTATGAAGCTGCGTTGGCCTATGCCCGCGACCGCATCGTGGCCGGCAAGCGCATCGGCGACTACCAGGCCGTGGGCCACCGCTTGGCCGACATGGCCGCGCAGATCGAGGCCGCGCGCTGGCTGGTGTACTACGGCGCCTGGCGGGTCGACCAGGGTACGCTGGACGCCGCCACCGCCGCTAAGGTCAAGCTGGTGGCCAGCGAGGCAGCGGTCTCGGTCAGCGAGGCCGCCATTCGCATCCACGGCGGCGCCGGGATCATGCGCGAGTACCCGGTCGGCCGCATCCACCGCGACGCCCTCGTCTACGTCATCGGCGAGGGCACCAGCGACATCCAGCGCAACATCATTGCGCGCGACCTGGGGTTCAAGACATGAGTGATTCGGTTCTGCGTGAGCGCCACGGCGCCACACTCGTCATCCGGCTGAACAAGCCCGAGCTGCGCAACGCCTTCGACCTGGAAATGCGCCAGGGCATTGCAGAGGCGGTGTACGAGGCCCGCGACACCGCTGAGGTGCGCGCCGTCGTCATCACCGGCAGCGGCAAGGCCTTCTGCGCCGGGGGCGACCTGAAGTCGCTGTCGTCCGAGAAGCGCCCGGTGTTCGCCGACCGCGACCGCATCCGCCGCCTGCATGTCTGGTTCCGCGAGCTGGTCAACCTCGAGAAGCCGGTGATCGCGGCGGTGCACGGCCCGGCCTTCGGCGCCGGCTTCATCCTGTCGCTGGCTTGCGACTTCGTGCTGGCCACGCCGAGCGCGCGTTTCTGCGCGGTGTTCACGCGCGTCGGGCTGGTGCCCGACCTTGGCGCGTTCTACCTGCTGCCCCGTGTGGTCGGCCTGATGCGCGCCAAGGAACTGGTGTTCTCGGCGCGCGAGGTCGATGCCGAAGAAGCGCGCTCGCTCGGCATCGTCTACGAAGTCGTGCCCGAAGACCAGTTGCTCGATGAGGCGCTGGCGATGGCGACGCGCTTCCACGGCGCGGCGACGCAGGCCATCGGCATCTCCAAGAACATCCTCAACCGCTCGTTCAACCTCGACCAGGACACGCTGTCCGAACTCGAGGCTGCGGCGCAGGCCATGGTGATGAAGACTGACTACCACCAGGACGCGGTGGCGCGCTTCCTGAACAAGCAGCCGCGGGCCTTCGAGTGGCCGGCCAAGCGCAAGCCCGGCAGCGGCGCCTGAGCATGGCGGCCGCGAACGACAGCGAACGCCTGTTCGCGCTGTACCGCACGATGCTGCTGGTGCGCCAGGCAGAGACGGCACTGACGAAACTGTTTGCCGACGGCGAGGTGCCGGGCTTCATCCACCTGAGCATCGGCCAGGAGGCCATCGCCGCCGGCGTGGCATCGGCACTGGCACCCGGCGACACGCTGGCCACCACGCACCGCGGCCACGGCCATGTGCTGGCGCGCGGGCTGGCGCTGGACGGCTTCTTCAAGGAGATCATGGGCCGTGCGGGCGGCATCTGCCGGGGCCGTGGCGGGTCGATGCACGTGGCCGATACCAGCCTGGGCATCCTGGGTGCCAATGGCATCGTCGGTGCCGGCATCCCGATCGCGTTGGGCAGCGCCATCGCGCAGTCGGTGCTCGGCAGCGGCGGGCTGGCAGTCAGCTTCTTCGGCGACGGCGCGATGGCCGAAGGCGTGTTGCACGAGACGCTGAACATGGCCGCGCTGTGGAAGTCGCCGCTGCTGCTGGTGTGCGAGAACAACGGCTGGTCCGAGTTCTCGCCCACCTCGCGCCAGTTCGCGGCGCGGCTGGATGCGTTGGCTGCGGCCTTCGGCATCGTTCACGAAGGCGTGGACGGCAACGATGTGCTCGCTGTCGCCGCTGCGGCCGCGCGCGCGGTGGCCGCCATCCGCGAGGGCCTGGGTCCGCGTGTGCTCGAGTGCAAGACGCACCGCGTGCGCGGTCACTTCGAAGGCGACCCGCAGAAGTACCGCAGCGCCGACGAGATGCAGGCGGGCGCCAGCACCGATCCGCTGGCACGCACTCACGCCGCCTTGCTCGCCGCGGGCGTCGCCGAAGTGGTGCTGGATGCAGCGGCAGCCGAGGTTGCACGGCGCATCGAAGCCGCGATCGCCGGTGCGCGTTCCGATGGGCTGCCGGCTTTCGAACCCGCCTTTGCCGGCGTCTACACTGAGACGATCTCTTGAGCGCCGGCCCGACCGAGATGAAGTACATGGCCAGCGTTGCACAGGCGCTGCGCGACAGCATGGCCGCCGACCCGCGCGTCATCGTGATGGGCGAGGACATCGGCGCGCCCGGCGGCTCGTTCAAGGCGACGCGCGGCCTGCTCGACGAATTCGGGCCGAAGCGTGTGCTCGACACCCCCATCTCCGAGGCGAGCATCGTTTCCGCGGCGGTCGGCGCCGCGCTGTCGGGCCTGCGCCCGGTGGTCGAGATCATGTTCATGGACTTCATCACGCTGGCGATGGACGCCCTGGTGAACCAGGCGGCCAAGGCGCGCTTCATGTTCGGTGGCCAATGCAACGTGCCGATGGTGCTACGCACGCCGCACGGCGGGGGCTTGAGCGCCGGGCCGCAGCATTCGCAATGTCTCGAAGCCTGGCTGGCGCATGTGCCGGGCCTCAAGGTGGTGTGCGCGGCCACGCCGGCCGATGCCTACGGCCTGCTGCGCGCCGCCATCGAAGACCCGGACCCGGTGATCTTCATCGAGCACAAGGGCCTGTACGGCAGCAAGGGCCCGGTCGACGTGTCGGTGCGCGACGAACTCGGCAAGGCCAGGACCGTTCGCGCCGGCCGCGACGTGACGCTCGTGACCTACGGCGCGACCGTGCACACCTCGCTGGCGGCGGCGCAGGAACTGGCCGGCGAGGGCGTCGAGGTCGAGGTCATCGACCTGCGCAGCCTGCAGCCCTGGGACCGCGCCACCGTGCTGGCGTCTCTCGCGCGCACCCACCGTGCGGTGATCGTGCACGAGGCGGTGCAGGCCTTCGGCGTCGGTGCCGAGATTGCGGCGACCATCGCCGACGAAGGCTTCGACGAACTCGATGCGCCGGTGGTGCGCGTCGGCGCGCCCTTCATGCCGGTGCCCTTCGCCAAGTCGCTGGAGCAGGGCTACAACATCGGTACTGCGGCCATCGTCAAGGCCGTGCGCCGCACCCTCGAATGAACACGGAGACACCCATGGCTAACGACAGCATCCTGAGCGAAAAGCGCGGCCCGGTGGGCCTGCTGACGATCAACCGGCCGAAGACCCTGAATGCGATCGACGTGCCCACCATGCATGCGCTCGACGCCGCGCTCGCGGCCTTCGAGGCCGACGATTCGGTGCGTGCCATCGTCGTCACCGGAGCAGGCGAACGGGCCTTCGTGGCCGGCGGGGACATCGCCGATCTCGACAGCCGGCGCGGGCTGCCGCACTACGAACAGTTCGCAGAAGTGATCCATCGTTTGTTCACGCGCTTCGACAGCTGCGACAAGCCGACGCTCGGCGCCATCAACGGCTGGGCGCTCGGCGGCGGCACCGAGTTGCTGCTGGCGCTGGACATCCGCCTGGTGGCCGAGGAAGCCAAGCTCGGCCTGCCCGAGATCACGCTCGGCCTGTTTCCCGGCGCGGGCGGCACGCAGCGTTTGATTCGCCAGATCCCGCTGTGCCGCGCCAAGGAGCTGATGTTCACCGGCGACCAGATCAGCGCCGCCGAGGCGGTGGCGCTGGGGCTGTGCAACCGCACCGTGCCGCGTGCCAAGCTGCTGGACGAGACGCTGGCGTTGGCGACGCGCATCGCGGAGAAGTCGCCGCTGGTGCTCAAGCTGCTCAAGCGCACCTTGCGCCAGGGCCTGGAGATGCCGTTGCCCGCGGCGCTCGCGCACGAGCAGGCGATGATCGGCCTGGTGCTCGACAGCAACGATGCGCACGAGGGCTGCCGCGCGTTTCTCGAGAAGCGCAAGGCCGAATTCAAAGGGACCTGAGGGCGTGCGCAGAGACTGGCTCATGCCCAAGCTGGGCCTGACGATGACCGAGGGCGCACTGGTGGAATGGACGCTCGCGCCCGGCGCGCGCTTCAAGGCCGGCGATTGTGTGTTCGTGGTCGAGAACGACAAGGCGGCGACCGAGATCGCGGCCGAACGCGACGGCGTGATGGGCGCGCCGCTAGTCGCGGTGGGCCAGACCGTGCCGGTCGGTGCGGTCGTCGGGCATTGGGACGACGGCGTGCCGTCGAACACATCAGCTGCCGCGTCCGCCGTGGCCGACGTGGCCGCCACGACCGCACGCCGGCCGGCCACACCC
>JBASTF010000686.1:0-2914 GCA_049274755.1 Rubrivivax sp.
GGCCTGCGGCGTGCAGCGTTCCTGGATCAGCTCGGGCACGACAAACTCGCCGCTCAGGATGTTGGGCAGGCCGACCCAGGGCTGGTAGGCCATGCGCTTCATCAGCTGCCAGCTCAGCGCTGCCATGCGGTAGCCGATGACCATGGGCCGCTTGAACAATGCCGCCTCCAGCGTGGCGGTGCCGCTGGCGATCAGCGTCAGATCGCAGGCCGCCAGCACCTCGTGTGAGCGGCCATCGACCAGTTGCAGCGCCAGCCCTTTGGCATGCGTGGCCACCAGCGGCTCCAGCAACGGCCGCAGCCCGGGCGCGATCGGCAGCACGAAGCGCAAGGCTGGCCGCGCCCGCTGCATCTGCTGCGCGGCCTGCAGGAAGGCCGGTGCAATGAACTGGATCTCCGAACGCCGGCTGCCCGGCATCACGGCCACCACCTCGTCGTCGGGCTGCAAGCCCAGCGCAATGCGTGCCGCCTCGCGTGGCGGTTCGAGCGGGATCGTGTCGGCCAGCGGGTGGCCCACATAGCTCGCCGCCACGCCATGGCGCTGCAGCAGTTCGGGTTCAAACGGGAACAGGCACAGCACGTGGTCGCAGCTCTGCGCCATCTTCTTCGCGCGGTTGCCGCGCCAGGCCCAGATCGACGGGCAGACGAAGTGCACGCTCTTGATGCCGGCGGCCTTCAGCCTCTGCTCCAGCCCGAGGTTGAAGTCGGGCGCGTCGACACCGACGAAGGCCCGCGGCGGCGTGGCCAGCAGCCGGTCGCCGAGCTGGTCGCGGATGGCCTTGATGCCGCGGTAGTGGCGCAGCACCTCGACATACCCACGCACCGCGAGCTTGTCGCTGGGCCACCAGGCCTCGAAGCCCTGCGCGGCCATGCGCGGGCCGCCGATGCCCGCGGCCTGCAGCGCCGGCCAGCGTTCCTTCAAGCCGCCCAGCAGCAAGCCGGCCAGCAGGTCGCCGGAAGCTTCGCCTGCGACCATGCCGAGTTGCATGGCCCTACCTGGCAATGCCGCGGGTCGAAGCCGCGATGAAGTCCAGCAGCAGCGCGACGTCGGCGTCGCCGCCGTCCACCGTGCCCTGCAGCGCGGCGACGGCGGCCTTCGCCGCTTCCAGCGTCAGGCCATCGCGGTACAGCAGCCTGTGCATCTGCTTGACGAGGCCGATGCGTTCGCGCGAGAAACCGCGCCGGCGCAGGCCCTCGACGTTGAAGCCGTGCACCGACAGCGGGTTGCCCGAAACCATCATGAACGGCGGCACGTCCTGCGAGACATGGCTTTGGAAGCCCGTCATCGCATGGGCGCCGACCTTGCAGAACTGGTGGATGCCGGTGAGGCCGCCGACGATGACCCAGTCGCCGACATGCACGTGGCCGGCCAGCGTGGCGTTGTTGGCCAGGATCGTGTGGCTGCCCACCTGCACGTCGTGCGCCAGGTGCACGTAGGCCATGATCCAGTTGTCGTCGCCGACACGCGTGACACCGGCGTCCTGCGCCGTGCCGCGGCTGAAGGTGCAGAAGTGGAAGACCGTGTTGCGGTCGCCGATCTCCAGCCGCGTCGGTTCGCCGGCGTACTTCTTGTCCTGCGGCACACAGCCCAGGGCCGCGTGCGGATGGATGGTGTTGTCGCGGCCGATCGAGGTCGGGCCCTCGATCACACAATGCGCGCCGATCGTCGTGCCTTCGCCGACCTGCACACCGGCGCCGACGATGGCGTAAGGACCCACCGTCGCCGTGGCTGCCAGTTCGGCCGCCGCGTCGACGATGGCTGTCGGGTGGATCTGCGCCATCGTCGTCGTCAGGCGATCTTGCGCATCGTGCACATCAGCTCGGCCTCGACGGCGGTCTCGCCGTCGACGCTGGCGCGTGTCTTGTACTTGTAGATGCCGCCCTTGGCGCGGTCGATGCTGGCTTCCAGGATCAGCTGGTCGCCAGGTTCCACCGGGCGCTTGAAGCGCGCACCGTCGATGCCGACGAAGTACACCACGGTGTCTTCGCCGGGCTCGGTGCCCAGGCTCTCGAAGGACAGCAGAGCCGCCGTCTGCGCCAGCGCCTCCAGCATCATCACACCCGGCATCACCGGCCGCGCCGGGAAGTGGCCGACGAAAAACGGTTCGTTCATCGTCACGTTTTTCAGTGCCTTGATGCGCAGGTTCTTTTCCAGCTCGACCACACGGTCGACCAGCAGAAAGGGGTAGCGGTGCGGCAGCTTCTTGAGGATCTTGTGGATGTCGAGCACCGGCGTGGTCATGACTTCTTCTCCAGCGCCCGCTCCACTGTCCGCAGTCGCTCGCGCATGTTGTAAAGCTGCTTCAGGGTCGCAGCGTTCTTTTCCCAGGAGGCATTGTCGTCCATCGGGAACAGGCCGCTGTACTGCCCCGGCTTCAGGATGGAGCGTGTCACCACCGTCGCGGCGGTGATGTGCACATGGTCGACGAGCTCCAGGTGGCCCAGGATGATGGCGCCGCCGCCTGCCGTGCAATGGCGGCCGATCTTCGCGCTGCCGGCCACGCCCACGCAGCCGGCGAAGGCGCTGTGCGCGCCGACCCGCACGTTGTGGCCGATCTGCACCAGGTTGTCGAGCTTGACGCCGTCTTCGAGCACGGTGTCGTCGAGCGCGCCGCGGTCGATGCAGGTGTTGGCGCCGATCTCGACGTCGTCGCCGATGGCCACGCCGCCCAGCTGTTCGATCTTCTCCCAGCGGCCCTGGCTGGGCGCGAAGCCGAAGCCGTCGGCACCGATGACGGCGCCGCTGTGCACGATGCCGCGGGCACCGATGCGGCAGCCGTCACCCAGCACCACACGCGGCTTCAGCAGCGTGGCTTCGCCGACGACGGCGCCAGCGCCGACATGGGCCTGCGCAGCGATCACCGCATGGGCGCCGACCTGGGCACCAGCGCCGATGTAGGCCAGCGGCCCGACCG
>JBASTF010000687.1:0-6521 GCA_049274755.1 Rubrivivax sp.
CACCGAACTCGTGGCCACGCTGGCCGTCAGCGGCAGCCTGAAGGCCGTGGACACTGCGCTGGTGAAAGCCAGGGTCGCCGCCGAACTGCTGCAGCTGACGGTGCGCGAAGGCGACCGGGTGCAGGCCGGCCAGCTGATCGGCCGCCTCGACGACACCGAGGCGAAGTGGCGGCTGAAGCAGGCTGAAGACCAGGCCGCCAGCGCGAAGGCCCAGCTCGAGATCGCACAGCGCACGCAGAGCAACAACCAGGCCCTGGTCGACCAGGGTTTCATCAGCAAGACGGCGCTGGACACCTCGGTCAGCAGCGCCAACGGCGCCGCGGCCTCGCTGCAGGCGGCGCTGGCCGCCGCCGAGATCGCACGCAAGGCGGTGAAGGACTGCGAGATCCGCGCGCCGCTGACCGGCCTGGTCGCGCAGCGCCTGGCCCAGCCCGGTGAACGCGTGGCGCTGGACGCCCGCATCGTCGAGATCGTCGACCTCTCGCGCATCGAACTCGAGGCTGCGGTGTCGCCGGAAGACGTGTTGTCCCTGCGTGTCGGCCAGACGGCCCAGGTGCAGGTGGACGGCCTGGCGCAACCGTTGCCGGCGCGTGTGGCCCGTGTGAACCCCAGCGCGCAGAGCGGCACGCGGGCGGTGCTGGCCTACCTGCAGCTGCAGCCCGGGCCAACGCTGGCCGGGTTGCGGCAGGGGCTGTTTGCACGCGGCCAGGTGGAACTGCAGCGCAAGCCGGCCCTGGTGGTGCCGGCCTCGGCGCTGCGTTTCGACCAGGCCAAGCCCTATGTGCTGGTGCTGGCCAGCGGCCAGGCCAGGCTGAAGCCGGTGAGCGCCGGTGCACGGGGCGAAGCCAGCTTCGGCGCGGCGCCGGAAGCGGCCGTCGAAATCGGCAGCGGCGTCGCCGCAGGCGACACCGTGCTGCGCGGCACCGTCGGCAGCTTGCGCGACGGCACGGCGCTGGCGCTGCCCGCGGCGAAATAAGGCACCACGCCATGTGGTTCACGCGCGTCTCGATCCAGAACCCGGTGCTCGCGACGATGGTGATGTTCGCCTTCGTCGTGCTGGGCCTGTTCAGCTACCAGCGCCTGGCCGTCGACCAGTTCCCGAACATCGACTTCCCCACCGTCGTCGTGCAGATGGACTACCCGGGCGCCAGCCCGGAGATCGTCGAGGCCGAGGTCACGAAGAAGGTCGAGGAGGCGGTGAACACCGTCGCCGGCATCAGCAGCCTGTATTCACGCAGCTACGAAGGCAGCTCGGTCGTCATCATCGAGTTCAACCTCGATGTCGACGGCCGCAAGGCCGCCGAGGACGTGCGCGAGAAGGTGGCGCTGATCCGCCCCAACCTGCGCGACGAGGTCAAGGAGCCGCGCATCTCGCGTTTCGACCCCGCCAGCCAGCCGGTGTTCAACGTCGCCGTGCTGTCCGAGGGCCCGGCGAAGACACCGCAGGAACTGACCACCTGGGCCACCCAGGTGCTGCAGAAGCGGCTGGAGAACGTGCGCGGCGTCGGCGCCGTCAGCGTTGTCGGCGGTGTGGCGCGGCAGATCGGTATCCATGTGAAGCCGCAGGCGCTGGAGGCCTTCGGCATCGGCGTCGACCAGGTGCTGGCTGCGGTGCGCAGCGAAAACCAGGAACTGCCGCTGGGCACGCTGCGTTCGCGCGAGCAGGAACGTGTGGTGCAGATCAACGCGCGGCTGAAGACACCGGCCGACTTCCGCGACATCGTCGTCGCACGCCGCGGTGGCCAGGCCGTGAAGCTGTGGCAACTGGCCGAGGTGGTGGACGGGCCGCAGGAGATCGAGTCGCTGGCGCTGTACAACGGCCAGCGCACGGTGCTGCTGTCGGTGCAGAAGAGCCAGGGCGAAAACACCATCGCCGTCGTCGACGGGCTGAAGAAGGCCCTGGACGAAGCCAAGGCCGTCACGCCGGCCGGCATCCGCACCGAGATCAACCGCGACAACTCGCGTTCGATCCGCGTTTCGGTGGCCAACGTGCAGCGCACCCTGGTCGAAGGCGCGGCGCTGACCATCCTCATCGTCTTCCTGTTCCTGAACAGCTGGCGCAGCACCGTCATCACCGGGCTGACGCTGCCGATCGCGCTGATCGGCACCTTCTTGTTCATGTACATCAGCGGCTTCACGATCAACACCATCACGCTGATGGCGCTGAGCCTGTGTGTGGGCCTGCTGATCGACGACGCCATCGTCGTGCGCGAGAACATCGTGCGCCATGTGCAGATGGGCAAGAGCGCCCACGACGCGGCGCTGGACGGCACCAACGAAATCGGCCTGGCGGTGCTGGCGACCACACTCTCCATCGTCGCCGTGTTCCTGCCCATCGGCTTCATGGGCGGCATCGTCGGCAAGTTCTTCCACGAGTTCGGCATCACCATCGTCGCCGCGGTGCTGATCTCCATGTTCGTCAGCTTCACGCTGGACCCGATGCTGTCCAGCATCTGGCACGACCCGCAGGCGCACGGTGTGCACCAGGGCCCGCCGCTGACGCTGTACGACAAGACCATCGGCCGTGTCACCGGGCTGTTCGACCGCCTCAGCAACGGCTTGTCGACCGCCTACCAGCACATCCTGGCCTGGAGCCTGCAGCACAAGAAGAAGACGCTGGCGCTGGCCGCGGCCACCTTCTTCGGCAGCTTCTTCGTCATTCCCATCCTCGGCGCCGAGTTTGTGCCCAAGGCCGACTTCAGCGAGACCCAGGTCAACTTCTACACGCCGGTGGGGTCCTCGCTGGAAGTGACCGAGGCCCGCGCGAAGCAGATCGACAGCGTGCTGCGTGAACTGCCCGAGGTGCGCTACACGGTGGCCACGATCAACAGCGGCTTCGCCCAGGGCAAGATCTACGGCAGCGTCTACGTGCGCCTGGTCGACCGCAAGGACAGGCAGCGCAGCGTGGCCGAGCTGGCCGAACCGCTGCGCCGGCAGCTGGCGCGTGTGCCCGGCATCACCGTCACCAACATCGGCCAGACCGATTTGGGCGGCGGCAAGAGCATCCAGTTCTCGATCCAGGGCACCGACCTGGCCGAACTGGCGCGGCTGTCGGAACGCATCCAGCGGCAGCTGCGGCAGATCCCCGGCCTGGTCGACCTGGACAGCACGCTGAAACCCGACAAGCCGACGCTGGCCGTCGAGGTGAAACGCGACGCGGCTTCCGACCTGGGGCTCAACGTCAACGCGCTGGCGACGGCGCTGCGCACGCTGCTGGCCGGCCAGACGGTGGGCAACTGGCGCGCCAGCGACGGCGAGAACTACGACATCACGGTGCGCCTGCCGCCCGAGGCCCGCGATGCCACCGCCGACCTGCAGAACCTGCCGCTGGCCGTGGTGGCGGTGGACGGCAGTTCACGCGTCGTGCGCCTGAGCCAGGTGGTGCAACTGCAGCCGTCCACCGGGCCGAACCAGATCAACCGCCGCGACCTGAACCGCGAGATCAACATCGACGCCAACGCGTTGGGCCGCAGCAGCGGCGAGGTTTCGGCCGACATCCGCCAGGTGCTGCAGGCCACGCCCTGGCCGCCGGGCTACCGCTACGCCTTCGGCGGCTCGACGAAAAACATGACCGACTCGTTCAACTACGCGGTCGGCGCGCTGGGCCTGGCGGTGATCTTCATCTACATGATCCTGGCCAGCCAGTTCAAGAGCTTCCTGCAGCCGCTGGCGCTGATGGCCTCGCTGCCGCTGACGCTGATCGGCGTCGTGCTGACCCTGCTGCTGTTCCGCAGCACGCTGAACATGTTCAGCATCATCGGCATCGTCATGCTGATGGGCCTGGTGACGAAAAACGCCATCCTGCTCGTCGACTTCGCCATCCGTTCGCGGCAAGACGGCATGGAACGCAGCCAGGCCCTGCTGCACGCCGCCCAGGTGCGGCTGCGGCCCATCCTGATGACGACGCTGGCCATGGTCTTCGGCATGGTGCCGCTGGCCTTTGCGCTGAGCGAAGGCTCGGAGCAGCGTGCGCCCATGGGCCAGGCCGTCATCGGCGGTGTCATCACCTCGTCGCTGCTGACCCTGGTGGTGGTGCCGGTGATCTACTGCTACCTCGACGACCTGGCTGCCTGGGCGCGCCGCCGCCGGCCGCGGGCCGGCGTCAGCCCCGCTGCCTAGAATCCGCGTTTTCCCTTGCCGCCACCGCCCGCCATGAACACCGAACTCGCCCGCTTCAACATGATCGAGCAGCAGATCCGCCCCTGGGATGTGCTGGACCAGAACGTGCTGACGCTGCTGGCCGCCGTGAAGCGTGAAGACTTCGTGCCCGCCGGCCACCGTGCGCTGGCCTTCATGGACACCCAGGTGCCGCTGCTGGAGGGCGAGCCGAACGGGACGGGCTACCAGAGCGCCGTCTCCGCCGGCGCGTGCATGCTGGAGCCCAAGGTCGAAGCCCGGCTGCTGCAGGAACTGCAGGTGCAGCGCCACGAGAAGGTGCTGGAAGTGGGCGCCGGCTCGGGCTTCATGGCTGCGCTGCTGGCGCACCGGGCGCAGCAGGTGTTCACGCTGGAATCGCGCCCCGCCCTGGTGCAGATGGCACGCGACAACCTGCGCAAGGCCGGCATCGTCAATGCCAGCGTCGTCGAGGTGGCGGCGGCCGATGCGGCACGTGGCCTGCCGGCGGAAGGGCCGTTCGACGTCATCCTGCTGTCGGGCTCGGTGCCCGAGGTGCCGAAAGCGCTGCTGGAACAGCTGAAGCCCGGCGGCCGGCTGGCCGCCATCGTCGGCGACGAACCCGTCATGTGCGCCCGCCTGTACACACGCGGCGGCAATGCCGCCTGGTCCGACACCGTGCTGTTCGACACCGTCGCGCCACGCCTGGCCGGCTTTGCCGAACGCTCGCGCTTCACGTTCTGACCCCGCCATGCCAGCCCTGCGCAGCCGCAGCCTGTCGCCCAACCGGGGCCTCACAGCCCCTGGAACGCGCAGGTCGTCGCATCGCGGCGGCAGCGGCCGGCGCCAGGCTCTATAAACGCGCCCGCCAGCAACAATCCAAGCCCAGAAGGACATTCCATGCGTCTGAAGCGTTTCCAGCCCTCGGTGGCTGCCCTGGCCGCCACCCTGGCCCTGGCCGCCCCGATGGCCGTGCGGGCCCAGAGCCTGCAGGAGCTGTACGAGGCAGCACGCGGCTACGACGCCACCTACCTGTCGGCCAAGGCCCTGGCCGATTCGGCCCAGTACCGCATCGAGCAGAGCGAGGCGCTGAACCGCCCCTCGGCTACGCTGACGGCCAGCGCAACGGAAAACCGCATTGACACGCCGGTCGTCAGCATCGACAACAACGCCCGCGCCGCCACGCTCAGCGGCAGGTACCCGCTGTTCAACCGCGCCAACACGGCCACCATCGAGCAGGCGCGCAAGTCGCTGCTGACGGCCCAGGCCGACCTGGACAGTGCCGAGCAAGACCTGATCCTGCGTGTCGCCCAGGCCTACTTCGACGTGCTGGCGGCGCAGGACACGCTGGCCACCACACGCACCAGCAAGGCCGCCATCACCGAGCAGCTGGCTTCGGCCAAGCGCAACTTCGAGGTCGGCACCGCGACCATCACCGACACCCGCGAAGCCCAGGCCCGCTTCGACCTGGCCACGGCCCAGGAGCTGGCCGCCGACAACGACCTGCGCACCAAGCGCATCGCGCTCGACCAGCTGGTGGGCCGCAGCAACGTGGTGCCCAGGCCGCTGTTGGCGCCTGTGCTGCTGCCGGTGCCGGCGCCGGCCAACCCCGAGGAGTGGGTCACGACCGCCGACAACCAGCACCCCACGGTGCGCAAGGCCCGTGTCGGAATGGAAGTGGCGGCGCTGGAAACCGAGAAGGCGCGCGCCGGCCATCTGCCGACACTCGACGCCGTCGCGTCGTATGGCGGGTCACGCGCGAGCACCAGCACGGTCACGGCGGCAAAGGGCACCACGACATCCGCCAGCCTCGGCCTGCAGCTGAACTGGCCGCTGTACGCCGGCGGCGCCACGCAGAACCGCATCAAGGAAACCCTGGTGCTGGAAGACAAGGCACGCAACGACCTCGAAGCCGCGCGCCGCGGCGTCGCCCAGGGCACACGGGTGGCCTATTTCGGCGTGCAGTCGCTGCTGTCGCAGGTGAAGGCGCTGGAAGCTGCGGAAAGCTCCAGCAAGCTGGCGCTGGAAGCCACGCAGCTGGGCTACCGCGTCGGCGTGCGTGTGAACCTGGACGTGCTGAACGCACAGACGCAGCTGTTCACGACCCAGCGCGACCTGGCCAAGGCCCGTTACGACGTGCTGGTGAACAGCCTGAAGCTGCGCCAGGCCTCGGGCCAGCTGCAACCCACCGACATCGGCGCCGTCAACGCCCTGCTGGCCCAGTAGGGCCGGCAACAGTTCTTCGCACAAGCGGCATGTTCACGACATGCCGCTTGCGCGACACTGCCGCATGGCACCGCTGCAGCCGCTGATCGCCGCCCACCGCTTCGGCCTGGCCGAAGCCTCGCTGGCCAGGGTCGGCGACGATGCACGCGGCTGGCTGCTGGCGCAGATCGGCCCCGCCGACA
>JBASTF010000688.1:0-2838 GCA_049274755.1 Rubrivivax sp.
GGCCTGGCTGCGGCTGGAGCCGCCGCAGCCCGATGTGCTGTTCGAGCTGCGCTGCCGCCTGTGGCCGGGCGGCGAAGACCGGCTGCTCGCCACCGCCCACCCGCATGGCGCCTGGGTGGACTGGCAGGCATGAAGATCCAGCTGCTGTCCGACCTGCACCTGGAGACCGAGAGCTTCGAGCCCGAGCCGGCGCCGGGCGCCGAGCTGCTGGTGCTGGCCGGCGACATCGACGCCAGCTGGCAGGCCTACGCACGCTTCGCCGGCTGGCCGGTGCCGGTGCTGGTGGTGGCCGGCAACCACGAGTTCGACGGCCGGGAACTCGACGAGGCCTGGCCGGCGCTGCGTGTGCTGTGCGAGCGCCTGGGGCTGCAACTGCTGCAACGGCAGTCGTTGCTGGTCGACGCTGCAGACGGGCGCTGCATCCGCTTTCTCGGCAGCACACGCTGGAGCGACTTCGATGTCTTCGGCGCCGCGCAGCGTGAACGTGCGATGCGCGCCGGCAGCTATTTCCAGCGCGTGATGGCAGCCACCCGCGGCGGCCAGCCTTTCGACGCCGTCGCCGTGCGCGACGAAGGCCTGGCCTGCCGCAGCTGGCTGGAACAGGAACTGGCCGTGCCGGCGGCCGGGCGCTGGCACAGCACGGTCGTCGTCACGCACTTCGGCCCCAGCCTGCGCAGCGCCGACCCGCGTTACGGTCGCCAGCCCGGCACGGCCAGCTTCTGCAACGCCGACGACGACCTGATCCCCCGCGCCGACCTGTGGCTGCACGGCCACCTGCACTGCCGCCACGACTACCGCGTGGACCGCCCCGGCGCCCGGCCGTCGCGTGTGGTCTGCCATGCCCGTGGCCTGGCGGGCAAGGGCGAGGCCGATGGCCACGAGCCGGGCAGGCTCATCGAGGTCTGAGTGGCCCCGTTTGCAAGCATCAGTTTTGATGTTGCTCAAGAGCGGCCGGCGCCGCCGTGCAACACTGCCTGCAGCCCCTTGTTCACCCGGAGACATCCATGAAGATCCTCGCCGCCGTCGATGGCAGCCCCTTCACCAAGCGCATGCTGGCCTACCTGGCGGCGCACGACGAATGGCTGGGCGCGCAGCACGACTACACGGTGCTGTATTCGGTGGCCGCCGTGCCGCCGCGTGCCGCCGCGGTGCTCGACAAGGCGGTGCTGAGGGCGCACTACGACGAAGAAGCCGAGAAGGTGTTCAAGCCCATCCGCAGTTTCTTCGCGAAGCAGGGCATCAAGGCCAACTTCGTCGCCAAGGTCGGCCCCGCGGCCGACAGCATCTCGGCCGCTGCCGACAAGGGCCGCTACGACCTGCTGATCATGGGTTCCCACGGCCACGGCACGCTGGGCAACCTGGTGATGGGCTCGGTCGCCACCAAGGTGCTGGCGAACTGCGGAACGCCGGCGCTGCTGATCCGCTGAAGCGCGAAAGGCGCGGAAAGCATCAACGGCGGCCGCGCAGGCCGTCGAAGCAGGTGGCCAGCACCCAGTCGACGATTTGTGTGTCGCTGTGCTGGCCGCCGGCCTTCAGAAAAGCCGGCACCGGGTCGCAGGCACGCGCGTACAGCGTGTACAGCACCAGCTCGGGCGGCAGGCCGGCGTCGATGGCGCCATCCTGCTGCGCCTGCACGATCCAGGTGCCCAGGCGCTCGCTGACCTGCATCAGCAGGTCCAGATACCGTTTGTCGCCCAACAACTCGGCGCGCAGCGAGGAGTTCTGCGACGGCAGCGACGGCATCTCGCCCTGCAGCTGTGTCTGCAGCGCCCAGCGCACGACGGCCCGCAGCCGGTCCACGGCGGCCGTCGCGGGCTGCGTCGCTTCGGCTTCGACAAGATCCCGCGTGCGCCGCAGCACCCGCACCATGGCCTCGGCGGCGAGGGCTTCCTTCGACGGGAAATGTTTGTAGAGGCTGGCCTTGGCGATGCCGACCTCGGCGGCGACCTCGTCCACCGTCATCAGGTCGAAGCCCTTTTCGGCGAGCAGCCGGTTCACGGTGGCGACGATCGCCTCTTCGCGAACGCGCAGCACCTGTTCGCGGAACGATGTCCTGACCATGCGGCGATCTTATCGCCGGGGCCGGCCAGGTTCAGGGCGTGTTCTTGCCGCGGCTGGCCAGGCGCTGCATCCAGCCCGGGGCACGGCGCGGCGCAGCCGGTGCCAGCGGCGGCAGGTCGGGCTGCTCGAGGCTGATCTCCAGGCCGAAGCAGGTGCCCATGTCGGCGGCATCGAACTCCGCCGGCGCCGGGCGCGACACCAGGCGCTGGAACAGTCCGGGGGTTCTGCTGGCCTTGTTCATGTTGCGCTCGGGGGATGACGGAGTGTGACAAGTGTGTCGGCGCCCGACATCGGCTGCTTGAGGGATTTCGGTGGCGGCCGTGGTGCATTTCGCGCGATCGGCCGCGGCGAAGGCCTGACTACAATCCGCGCCCGCCCGTCAACCTGCCTGCTGCCGTGAGCGCACCCGGATTTGCCGCCATCGACTTCGGCACCTCGAACTCTGCGATCGCGCTGCCGCAAGGCGCGCGCGGTGTGCGCCTGGTCGAACTCGAACCCGGCCACCCGACGATGCCGACCGCGGTGTTCTACCGCGCCGACGGCCCGGCCCATGCCGAGCCCGAGCGCCTGTACGGCCGTGCCGCCATCGCCGCCTACGTCGACGGCGCCGAAGGCCGGCTGATGCGTTCGATGAAAAGCATCCTCGGCTCCGACCTGGTGACGCAGAGCACCGATGTCGGCGGCGGCCGCGGCGTGCGTTATGTCGACGTCATCGCCGGCTATCTGCGCCACCTGAAGCGCATGGCCGAGGCCGCGGCCGGCGCACCGCTGCAGCAT
>JBASTF010000689.1:0-3642 GCA_049274755.1 Rubrivivax sp.
CCCAAGGACCGCGACATCGAGAAGGTGGTCGAGCTGGTGCACGTGGTCAAGGCCGAAGGACTGGAGGCCTGCTGCACCCTGGGCATGCTGACCGAGACGCAGGCGCGGTCGCTCAAGGATGCCGGCCTGGACTACTACAACCACAACCTCGACACCGCGCCCGAGGCCTACGGGCGCATCGTCTCCACACGCACCTACGACGACCGGCTGCAGACCCTGCAGCGCGTGCGCGACGCCGGCATCAACGTCTGCTGCGGCGGCATTGTCGGCATGGGCGAGTCGCGCCGCGAGCGTGCCGGTCTGGTGGCGCAGATCGCCAATCTCGACCCGTACCCGCAGTCGGTGCCCATCAACCAGCTGGTGCGGATCGAAGGCACGCCGCTGCACGGCAGCGAGGCGCTTGATCCGTTCGAGTTCGTGCGCACCATCGCCGTGGCGCGCATCACCATGCCCAAAGCGCGTGTGCGCCTGTCGGCAGGGCGCCAGCAGATGGGCGAGGCGGTGCAGGCGCTTTGCTTCCTGGCCGGCGCCAATTCGATCTTCTACGGCGACAAGCTGCTGACCACCGGCAACCCGGACTGGGCGGCCGACCAGCGCCTGCTCGGCTCGCTGGGCATCACGGCGCGCTGAGCGCCGGGAGACATCACCATGTACCGTCAGATGTTGAAGTCCAAGATCCACCGCGCGACGGTGACCGCCTGCGAACTGCACTACGAGGGTTCGTGCGCCATCGACGAGGACTTGCTGGAGGCCGCCGATCTGCGCGAAAACGAGCAGGTTCACATCTGGAACATCGCCAACGGCGAGCGTTTCGTCACCTATGCCATCCGGGCGCAGCGCGGCAGCGGCGTCATTTCGCTGAATGGTTCGGCTGCGCGCCGCGCGGCGCTGGGCGACCTGATCATCATCGCTGCCTTCGGCTGGGTGGCCGAGTCCGAACTGGCGCAGCACAATCCGGAGTTGGTGTTCGTGGACGAGTGCAATCGCGTCCGCGAGATCCGCTCCTTGACCCCGGTGCAGGGCATCGCATGATCTCTATCGCCACGACCAACGTGGTCGCCCCGAGCGAGCGCAAGCCGGTCACCCTGCGCCGGTTACGTCGCATGCTGGCCGAGGGCGAGAAGATTGCCATGCTGACGGCCTACGACGCCAGCTTCGCACGCCTGGCCGACGACGCCGGCGTGGACTGCCTGCTGGTGGGCGATTCTCTGGGTATGGTGGTCCAGGGACGCACAAGCACCGTGCCAGTCACGCTGGACGAGGTGGCCTACCATCTGCGTTGTGTCTGCGCCGGCAACCGCCATGCCTGGCTGCTGGGCGATCTGCCCTTCGGCACCTACGAAGCCAGCCCCGAGCAGGCGCTGCGCTCGAGCGCCGTCCTGCTGCAGGCCGGCGCCCAGATGGTCAAGCTCGAAGGCGGTTGGGCAGTGGAAACCGTGCGCTTCCTGGCCGCGCGTGGGATCCCGCTCTGTGCGCACCTGGGCCTGACACCGCAGAGCGCGAACGCGCTCGGAGGCTACCGCGTACAGGGCCGTGACGAAGCCGCTGCCCAACTGCTGGAACTTCGCGCCCGCGAGTTCGCAGAAGCCGGCGCCGCGATGCTGGTGTTGGAGCTCGTGCCCGCCGCACTGGCGCAGCGGGTTCAGGCGCAGAACCCGGAGCTGGTCGTCATCGGCATCGGGGCCGGGGCCGACGTCGCCGGCCAAGTGCTGGTGCTGCACGACATGCTGGGCGTCACGCAGGGCAAGATGCCGCGTTTCGTGCGTAACTTCATGGCCGAAGGCGGCGGCATCGGTGATGGGCTGCGACGCTATGTCCAGGCGGTGAAACAGGGCACCTTTCCAGATCCCACGTTGCACACCTATTGAACGCTGTCATCGGACACTAGCATGCACATTGTCCACACCATCGCCGCGCTGCGCGAGGTCCTTGCCGGAACACCCGGCGCGAGCTTCGTGCCCACCATGGGCAATCTGCACGACGGCCACCTGGCCTTGGTGCGCCTGGCAAAGAGACAGGGCGGGCCGGTGGTGGTCAGCGTCTTTGTCAACCGCCTGCAGTTCGCGCCGCACGAGGACTTCGAGCGCTATCCGCGCACGCTGGAACGCGACTGCGAACTGCTTCGCCAGGTCGGCTGCAACGTGGTATTTGCTCCGGACGAACGCGAGCTGTACCCGACGCCCCAGCGCTACACGATGCAGCCTGATCCAGACCTTGCGGACATCCTCGAAGGACAATTCCGGCCTGGCTTCTTCACGGGCGTGTGCACGGTGGTGGCGAAGCTGTTCCAATGCGTGCAGCCCCGCGTGGCGGTGTTCGGCAAAAAGGACTACCAGCAACTGATGATCGTGCGTCGCATGGTCGAGCAGTTCGCGATGCCGATCACCATCGTGGCCGGCGAAACCGAGCGCTCGCACAACGGGCTGGCGCTGTCGAGCCGCAACGCCTACCTGTCCAGCGACGAGCAAGCCCGGGCGGTGCAACTGTCGGCGTGTCTGCGCGAAGTGCGGGCCGGCCTGGCGGCGGGCGTGGTCGCCATCGACGCGCTCGAGGCACAGGCGCTGCAACGACTGCGCCAAGGAGGTTGGCTGCCGGACTACCTCACGGTGCGGCGCCAGCACGATCTGCTGCCACCCTTGGCCGGCGACCTGGGTGCCTCAGTGCCGTTGGTCGTGCTCGCGGCGGCGCGGCTGGGACAGACTCGCTTGATCGACAACCTAGAATTCTAGGCTCGCCCGAACCCGCGCATCGCTCCGCGCCACATGAGGAAGCCGCGGGGCCGGACCGAGCGGCTGCCGTAGATCGTCGACACCACCGCCTGCTCGGGCGCCAGTAGCGCCGCCTTGAGGTTGAGATGTCGTGCTGGCATCGAGCCCCATCCACGGCAGCGCACGCCCTGCGTCCGAGGTGCTGGCGATAACGCTTCGCCAGCAAGCGCGTTTCGGCTTGAGCTGCGTGTCTGGGAAGGTCAAACATGCGGCCTACGCCCGAGTTCGATCTGGAGCACAGCGCCGCGCAACAGGTAGGTCGTGTAGGCGAACAGCGTGGCGACCGGGTACCCCAGCCAGTCCGCGACCGCGCCGCGCAGGCCGATCAGCACGAAGCCGGCACCCGTCAGCAGCCCGCTCGTGCACCACAGCGCCACGATCCTCGCGTCGTGCCGGCCAGCCAGCACCGACCACGCGGTCAGCGGGATGAGCAAGTGCAGCACGCCCTGCAGCAGGAAGAGTGTCTGGGTGTCGAGGTTTGAAGCGGGCATGGCAAAGGGCTGCTTCCGGGTTGGCCGGGGCCATTGTCGCGGGGTGGCGACGCGGCCAGGGGCGGCGGCCGTGTCCCTCCGACGCGGCGTTGGCGGAATGTGCGGCGCCGGTGCCCCTGCTCAGTGGCTCGCGATCGAGACCCGATTGCGCCCCTCGCGCTTGGCCGTGTAGCAGGCGGCGTCGGCGGCGCGCAGCACCTCGGCGGCACTGGCGTGCGTGCCGTTGACGGCCACCAGCCCGATGCTCGCGCCGACGCCGTATCGCTGGCCCTCCCGTCCAGGCGGTAGGCCTCGACGGCCCCACGCAGCGCGTCGGCCAGTACCTGGGCGCGCGGGATGGGGCATTGCGGCAGCAGCACCGCGAACTCGTCGCCGCCGTAGCG
>JBASTF010000690.1:0-4364 GCA_049274755.1 Rubrivivax sp.
GTCGCGAGTTCAGCGACCTCGGCCTGCAGCGCCGGCGGCATGCCGGCGACAGTGGTGTCCAGCCGATCGAGATGCGCCTGCAGCGCTTGTGAACGCTGGGCGGCGTCAGGTGGCAGCAAGCCGTCGAGCACGGCCGTCGCCACGGCCGCAAAGACCTGGCGGGCCGGTGGTGTCAGATGCCCCTCGCGCCAGCCAGGGCGCCACCAGGCCAGCCCGGCGCCAGCCGTGCCCAGCAGCACGGTGGTGATGGCCCCCACCTGGAGCAGACGGCGTCGTTGCATGCGCAGCAGTGTTGCATCATTGCTGCCGGCTTCTTAGAGCTTGGCGACTAGCAAGCAGGCAAGACGATCGATGGCGAGTACAGACGGTCAGCGCATCCTGGAACACCTGGCGGTGGTGGCCGCTGAACGCCGCCAGCGCGCGCAGGACACCGCGCTGGCAGCGCGTGTGCAGGCGGTGAAGCTGTGGCAGCACCAGCGTTTTGCCGCCACCTACGCCGACCTGCTGGCCACACCGCGTTATGCCAAGGCCGCGCGTTTTTTCCTCGATGACTTGTACGGGCCGCACGACTTCAGCGAACGCGACGACCAGTTTGTGCGCATCGTGCCGGCCCTGGTGCGGCTGTTCCCGGAAGAGATCGTGCAGACGGTGCAGGCGCTGGCCGAGCTGCATGCGGTCTCCGAGGAACTCGACACGCAGATGGGGCTGGCTTGCAACAACACCGAGCTGGATGCGCAGACCTACGGCGAGGCCTGGCGTGCCGTCGCCCGGCCGGGCGACCGGGAGCGCCAGATCCGGCTGATGCTGGACGTGGGCGCGGCGCTGGACCGCTTCACACGCAACCCGCTGCTGCGCCATTCGCTGAAGCTGATGCGCGGCCCGGCACGCGCCGCCGGCCTGGGTGCGCTGCAGGCCTTTCTGGAAAACGGCTTCGACACCTTCCGCGAGATGCGCGGTGCACGCGAGTTCCTGGACACGGTGGCCGCACGTGAGCGGGCGCTTGCTGCCGCGCTGTTCGCGGCCCAGCCTGTCCCGAACGCGACAAGCGGCACACCCGGCTCAGGGCAAGTCCCGTAGCCCGGCGCACGGGCGGCCGCGAGGATGCGCGCTGCTGCCTTCACTTGGACCTGCTGCCCGTGTCTTCTTCCCCTTGGCTCAAGCACTATCCGCCCGGCGTGCCCGGCGAGATCCGCACCGATCTGTTCCCGTCGCTGGCGGCGTTGCTGGAAGACGCGTTCCGCCGCCATGCGCGGCGCGATGCCGCGTGTTTCATGGACACGAAGCTGAGCTTCCGCGACATCGACCAGTTATCGGAAGCCCTGGGCGCCTGGCTGCAATCGCTGGGCCTGGCCAAGGGCGCACGTGTGGCGGTGATGATGCCCAACGTGCCGCAGTACCTGGTGGCCATCGCGGCCATCCTGCGGGCGGGTTATGTCGTCGTCAACGTCAACCCGCTGTACACGGCGCGTGAGCTCGAGCACCAGCTGAAGGACTCGGGCGCCGAGACCTGCATCGTGCTGGAGAACTTCGCGGCGACGCTGGAAGAGGTGATCACACGCACGCCGGTGCGCCATGTGCTGCTGGCGGCGATCGGCGACCTCGTCGGATTCTGGCGCGGGCTGCTCGTCAACTTCGCCGTGCGCCATGTGCGCAAGATGGTGCCGGAGTTCCGGCTGCCGCTGGACGAAGGCCGCACCGTCACGCGTTTCAACATCGCGCTGGCCGAAGGTTTGCGCAAGACGCTGCGGCGTGTGGACATCGGGCCCGACGACGTGGCCTTCCTGCAGTACACCGGCGGCACCACCGGGGTGTCCAAGGGCGCGACGCTGCTGCACCGCAACGTCGTGGCCAACATCCTGCAGAGCGAGGCCTGGTTCAAGCCGACACTGGACAGCATCGGCGACAAGCCGATGACCGTGGTCTGCGCGCTGCCGCTGTACCACATCTTCGCGCTGACGATTTGCGCGCTGATGGGTGCGCGGCTGGGTGGCATGAACCTGCTGATTGCGAACCCGCGTGACATTCCAGGCTTCGTGCGCACGCTGTCCAAGCACCAGGTGAACATGTTCCCGGCGGTGAACACGCTGTTCAACGCGCTGGCCAACGACAACGAGTTCGGGCGGCTGGACTTCTCGGGCCTGGTCGTCTCGAACGGCGGCGGCATGGCGGTGCAGCAGGCCACGGCCGAGAAGTGGTTGAAGGTGACGGGCTGCCCCATCGTCGAGGGCTACGGTTTGTCGGAAACTTCCCCGGTGGCCACCAGCAACCGGCTCGATCTGCAGGAGTTCACCGGCACCATCGGCGTGCCGGTGCCGTCGACGCGCATTGCCATCCGCGACGACGACGGCAACGACCTGCCCAGCGGTGCGCCGGGCGAGATCTGCATCCAGGGCCCGCAGGTGATGGCCGGCTACTGGAACCGCCCGGACGAAACGGCGAAAGTGATGACGGCCGACGGATTCTTCCGTTCCGGCGACGTCGGCGTGATGGACGAACGCGGTTTGATCCGCATCGTCGACCGCAAGAAGGACATGATCCTGGTCTCGGGCTTCAACGTGTACCCGAACGAGATCGAGCAGGTCGTCAGCCTGCATCCCGGTGTTCTGGAGTGCGCGGCCATCGGCATCCCCGACGAGAAGTCGGGTGAGGCGGTGAAGCTGTTTGTCGTGAAGAACGACCCGACGCTGTCCGAGGACGACGTCGCGAGTTATTGCCGCGAGAACTTCACCGCCTACAAGCGGCCACGCTACATCGAGTTCCGCGACGAGCTGCCGAAGAGCAACGTCGGCAAGATCCTGCGCCGCGAGCTGCGCAGCGCCGCGTGATCGAGCAGGTCTTCGAGCAGCTGGGCCTGGTCGTGCTGGAGCGCGGCTGGCTGTCGTCGAACAACATCGTTTTTCACGCGACGCCGCACAGTGCGGCGGCAGTCGTCGACACCGGCTACCAGAGCCACACTGCGCAGACGCTGTCCTTGCTGCAAGCAGCGCTCCGAGGGCAGCCGCTTGGCTGCATTGTGAACACACACTTGCATTCAGATCACTGCGGCGGCAATGCGATGCTGCAGGGTTTGTGGGAGGCCGAGACCTGGGTGCCGGAACCCCTGGTCGACGTGGTGCAGCGCTGGGATGAGTCCGTGCTCACCTACCGGGGGACGGATCAACGCTGCGAACGTTTCCGTGCCGACCGCGCCTTGGTGGCGGGCCAGTCACTGCGGCTTGGTAGCTTCGACTGGCAGATCGTTCCAGCACCTGGCCACGATCCGGACGCCGTGATGTTGTTCGAACCGCAGAGCCGCGTGCTGATCACGGCCGATGCGCTCTGGGAGAACCGGCTGGCCATCATCTTCCCGGAACTGGCCGGTGCGCCCGGCTTCGCAGAAGCACGCAGGGCACTGGACACTGTGGAATCGCTGCAGCCGAGCATCGTCATTCCAGGCCATGGCGGCCCGTTCACCAATGTTGCGTCGGCCCTTGCCGCCAGCCGCGAACGCATTACCCAGTTCGAAGCAGCGCCGGAGAAACATCTGCGGCTGGCAGAACGAGCGCTGACGATGTTCCACATGCTGGAGCAACGACAACAAACGCGCGAGGCGCTGATTGGCTGGCTTGCGGCGACGCCGATTTTCCAGACGGCCTTGCAGCGCCTGGGCATCGAATCAGCGGATGCGCGCGACGAACGCGCTGCACAGATCGTCGCGCGCCTGGTGGCCGATGGTCAATTGCAGCTCACGGCCGCTGGTCGTGAGATTTGTCTACCGCATTGAGTTTGCGAGCATACAAAGGAAAAGGGCCCGATTCTTTCGAATCGGACCCTTTTGGATATTAGCCTGACAATGTCCTACTTTCACACGGGAACCCGCACTATCATCGGCGCAAAGGCGTTTCACTGTCCTGTTCGGGATGGGAAGGAGTGGGACCACCTCGCTATGGTCATCAGGCTTAACTTGTCGCCATGCTGTTCACTGAACAGCACAGCCAATTCATAGAGTCTCAATCAGCATGATTGCGTCTCAACCGGCATAACTTGTTGACTCATCGTCAAAGTTATAGGGTCAAGCCGCACGAGCAATTAGTACTGGTTAGCTTAACCGGTTACCCGGCTTCCACACCCAGCCTATCAACGTCCTGGTCTCGAACGACTCTTCAGGGGGCTCAAGGCCCCGGCAAGACTCATCTTGAGACGAGTTTCCCGCTTAGATGCTTTCAGCGGTTATCTCTTCCGCACTTAGCTACTCGGCAATGCCACTGGCGTGACAACCGATACACCAGAGGTGCGTCCACTCCGGTCCTCTCGTACTAGGAGCAGGCTCTCTCAATCTTGCAGCGCCCACGGAAGATAGGGACCAAACTGTCTCACGACGTTTT
>JBASTF010000691.1:0-2707 GCA_049274755.1 Rubrivivax sp.
GAGCGCATCGCCGCGGCGCTCGCCGACGGTGCGGCCCCCGACGACTTTGCCGTGCTCGCACGCACCCGCGTGCTGCTGCAGCCGCTGGAGCAGGCGCTGGCGAAACGCCAGGTGCCCTTGCAGTCGATGAACGCAACGGCGTTTCGCCGCTTCGATTGGCACCGGCCCAGCGTCAAGCTGCTGACGATGCACAGCGCAAAAGGACTGGAGTTCGCCCGTGTTGCCGTTGTCGGCCTCGGTGCGATGCCGTGGCACGACGAGTCGCTGGACGACGCAGCACGCCTGCTCTATGTGGCGATGACACGTGCCACGCACGAGCTGGTGCTGGCGGGTCACGGCGCTTCGCCGCTGCTGCAACGTGCCCGTGAAGCACTGGACCGGGTGGCGCAGCGGTTCGCGGCCGGTTAGCCTTCGGGGCCACGCGCTGCCCGCACGACGGGCCGGCACGGCATTCCGTCACCAGGAGGATCCCTTGACGCCCCGTTGTTCCCGCCCCTTCACCCATCTCGCTGCCGCCGTGTTGCTGCTCGTCGCCGGCGCGGCCCAGGCCCAGCAGCCGCAACCGTCCCAGCCGCGTGGCCCCGCCGACACGCCCGACCGCCTGGTCTGGGACCTGAGCCCGCTGTTCCGCAGCGACGAAACCTGGGACAGCGAGCGCCGGGCGCTCGAAGCCGAGCTGCCCAAGGTTGGCGCGCTGCGCGGCACGCTGGGCGGCAGTGCCGCGGCGCTGCGCACGGCGATGGACCTGCAGTCGTCGCTGTCGCAGCGGCTGGAACGGCTGTGGGTCTGGGCCTCGACGCAGCAAAGCACCGACAACCGCCTGCCGCGCAACCAGGAACGCATGGGCCAGATGCAGGCGCTGTGGGGCCAGTTCGGCAGTGCCCGCGCCTGGGTCGACCCCGAGGTCCAGGCGCTGGGCCGCGACAAGGTCGAGGCCTTCATCGCCGCCGAACCCGGCCTGGCCAAACATGCGTTCGGCCTGCGCCAGACACTGCGCCTGGCGGCGCACACGCTCAGCGCCGAAACCGAGGCCGCGCTGTCGGCGCTGGGGCCGGTGCTGTACGCCTCGCGCGAGACACGCACGCTGCTGGTCGACGTCGACATGGAATGGCCGTCGATCACCGTCGAAGGCCAGCCGCGCAAGGTCAACGACACCGGCTACGAGAAGCTGCGCCAGCACCCCGACCGTGCGGTGCGCAAGCAGGCGATGGACAGCTTCTTCGGCACGCTGGGCAAGTACGAAAACACCTTCGGCAGCACGCTGGGCACCCGGGTGCGCGCCGGCACTGCCGAAGCCAAGCTGCGCAAGTACCCGACGGCGGTGGCCGCCAGCCTGGCGGAGAACAACATCCCCGAGGCGGTCTACCGCACCCTGGTGGCCGAGGCCAACACCGGCCTGCCGACGCTGCACCGCTACTTCAAGCTGCGCCAGCGCCTGCTGAAGCTGCCCGACCTGCACTACTACGACATCTACCCGCCGTTGGTGGAGTCCAAGACCGTGTACCCGCCGGCGGAAGCCGCGCGGCTGACGCTGGCCGCCACCGCGCCGCTGGGGCCGGACTACCAGAAGCGCCTGGCCGAGGTGCTGGCGCTGCGCTCGATGCACGTGAAACCCGCCGACGGCAAAAGCGGCGGCGCCTACCAGACGGGTGTCTACGGCTTCACGCCGCTGGTCTTCCTGAACCACCAGGACGACTGGGGCAGCGTCTCGACCTTCGCGCACGAGTGGGGCCATGGCATGCACACGGCGCTGGCCAATGCCAGCCAGCCCTACGAGATGGCGGGCTACCCGCTGTTCACCGCCGAGATCGCGTCGGTGACCAACGAGGTGCTGCTGTCGGAGTACGCCAAGGCACAGGCCAAGACCCGCGACGAGAAGCTGTTCCTGCTGGGCCATGCGCTGGAGAACCTGCGTGCCACCTTCTTCCGCCAGACCATGTTCGCCGAGTTCGAGCTGGCCACACACGACGCGGTGGAACGCGGCGAGGCGCTCAGCGGCAAGAAGCTCACCGACACCTATTGCGGCCTGCTGCGCAAGTACCACGGTGCCGACCGCGGCGTGATGGCCATCGACCCGCGCTACTGCCAGGAATGGGCCTTCATCCCGCACTTCTACCGGCCCTTCTACGTCTACCAGTACGCCACGTCGATGGCCGCGGCCACCTACTTCGGCGAGCAGATCCTGGCCGGCAAACCCGGTGCCCGCGACACCTACCTGAACCTGCTGCGTGCCGGCGGCTCGGCCTCGCCCTACGAGCTGCTGAAGCAGGCCGGGCTGGACATGGCCTCGCCGGCGCCCTACCAGGCCCTGCTGCGGCGCATGAACAGCATCATGGACGAGATGGAGACGCTGCTGTAGCCAGCGCCAGCCGGCGCGCGATGGCGGCCGTCAGCAGCAGCCCGGCCAGCGAACAGGCGCCGGTGGCCAGCCAGGTCCATTGCCAGCCGCCGGCGCGGCTGGCGACCCAGGCGACGATCGGCGGGCCGGCGAACTGGCCGATGGCCGACCATTGCTGCACAAAGCCCACCGTCGTCGACAAGGTGTGTTCACCCGGCGCCAGCCGCACGGCCAGCGCAAACAGCGTCGCCGGGATCAGCCCGCCCAGGCCCGAGTACAGCAGCACCGCGGCAAAACGCAGCGCCGGCGGCAGCGCGGGCCAGGCGAAGGTGAACGCGGCGGCCAGCGCCATCGCGACAAAACCCCAGC
>JBASTF010000692.1:0-4567 GCA_049274755.1 Rubrivivax sp.
GCTGGGGTTCATGCCGGGCTCCTCATGCCGCCAGCGCGGCGTTGCGCGCCTCGACGGCGCTGACCAGGCCATGCACCAGGCGGTTGGCCGGCGCATCGAGGCCGAGCGCGCTGCAAGCCCGCAGCACGGCGCCGTTGAGGCCGTCGATCTCGGTGCGGCGACGGTGGCGCAGGTCGTCGACCATCGACGGGTAGTGCGCCTTCGAGGCATCGGCCACACGGCGCAGGAACTGCGCTGCCTCGGCATCCGCCAGCGCCACGCCGCGTGCACGGGCCAGCTGCGCCACTTCGGCGGCAATGCCGTCCAGCACCGGCCACATGCGGGCGTCGGCGACGAGCTGGCCGCAGTTCAGGTCGGCCACCGCACACAGGCCGTTGAAGGCGCAGTTGATGACCAGCTTCTTCCACACCGCGAGGTCGATGTCGGCCGCAGCCGACGCGG
Organism: Rubrivivax sp.; assembly: GCA_049274755.1. GTDB lineage: Bacteria > Pseudomonadota > Gammaproteobacteria > Burkholderiales > Burkholderiaceae_C > Rubrivivax. Next base: position 442 of record JBASTF010000692.1, read on the forward strand.
CGATGCCACCGCGCTGCAGCAGCGCGACGAACCTGGCCAACGCGCCACTGTCGTCCTGGCCGTCCAGCGCGCAGATGTCGGTGACGCCGCCGGTCGTCGACCGTGGTTCGATCAGGCCAGGCGCCAGCGTGTCGCTGGTCAGCGTGGTCACGCCGTACAGCACCGTCTGCTGCGGGAACATCTCGTGCATCAGCTGCGGGTTGCCGAGGCCGTTCTGCAGCGTCAGCAGCACGGTGGCCGGCCCGACCAGCGGCCGCGCCGCTTCCAGCGCTTCGCGCGAGGCATAACTCTTCGTGAACAGGAACAGCAGGTCCACGGGTTCACCCTGCAGCGCGGCGGCGTCGGTGTGGGCCTCGCGCAGCGGCGAATTCACGATGCGGCCGCCGATCTGCAGCCGCAAGCCGTGTTCGCGGATGGCGGCCGCATGTTCGGCCCAGGTGTCGATGGCCGCCACGCGGGCGCCGGCCAGCGCCAGGTGATGGGCGAACAAGCCGCCCAGGGCGCCGCAGCCCAGCATCGCGATGCGCATGTCGTTCTCCCGCCGACTACTTGCCCAGCAGCACGCTCGGCAGCCAGGTGGCGATGCCCGGCACCAGCATCACCAGCACCAGCATCAGCAGGCCGAAGATGACGTAGGGCGTGATCGCGGCGAAGATCGTCGAGGTCGGAATCGACTTCGGCGCCACGCTGCGCATCGCGAACAACACCATGCCGAACGGTGGCGACAGCAGGCCGAGCTGCATGCAGATCAGGTACAGCACGCCGAACCACAGCGGGTCCCAGCCGAAGTGCTGCATCAACGGGATGTAGAAGGGCAGCGTCATCAGCATCATGCTGACCTCGTCGACGAAGCAGCCCAGCACCAGCAGCAGGGCCAGCATCAGGATCAGCACGGTCCAGCTCGACGAACTGCTGTCGCGGATGGTCGAGACCAGCCCGTCGGTCGCGCCGGAGAAGGCGAGGATCTGCGAGAACGTCGAGGCGCCGATGATGATGAAGAGGATCATGCCGCTGATCGCCGCCGTGCCGGTCAAGGCCTTGCTCAGGTTGGCCCAGGTGACGCTGCGGTAGAGCAGGCAGACCACGAAGCTGGCCAGCGCGCCGAGCGCGGCCGACTCGGTCGGCGTCGCCCAGCCGGCGGTCATCGCCACCACCACCAGCGCGAAGATCAGCACCAGCGGCGTGACGTGCACCAGCAGCGGTTTCCAGCGTGCCCAGCCGTAGAGCAGCACGCGGCCATCGTCGGGCGGCGCCAGCGCCGGGTTCATCTTGGCGCGCAGGATGATGTAGCCGACGAAGAGCACCGACAGCAGCAGGCCCGGCACGACGCCGGCGATCAGCAGGCCGGCGATCGAGATGTTGCCCAGGCTGCCCAGCAGCACGGTCAGCGCCGACGGCGGGATCAGCATGTCGACCGCGCCGATGGCCATGATGGGGCCCATGGCCATCTTGGGGTCGTACTTGCGGCGCAGCATCTCCGGCAGCAGCAGGCTGCCGAGCAGGGCGGTGGTGGCCACCGTCGAGCCCGAGATCGCCGAGAACACCGTGCCGGCGACCACCGCGACGACCGCCAGCCGGGCCGGCACCGCGCGGATCACCTGGTCGAAGGCATCGATGGCCTTCACGGCGACGCCGGTGTGGAACAGCAATTCGCCCATCAGCAGGAAAAACGGGATCGGCGTCAGCGAGAAGTTGGTGACCGACGCAATGCCGTTGCGCACCAGTTGCATCAGGCCGGCGTCGCCGCCGAGATAGATGAGGGCGCCGACCAGGTTCAGTGCCAGGAACGAAAAGCCCGCCGGCAAGCCGATCAGCAACAGGACCGTCAGGCCGCCGAACAGCAGCGTCAGCGTGGCGATCCAGCTCATGCCGCACCTCCGGGCATGGCATCCGGCTCCGGCGCCAAGGTGCCAGGCAGGAACACACGGCGCCCGCACTCGATCGCGAGCAGGCCGAAGCCGATCGGCACCGGCACGTAGATCCACCATTCCGGGAAGACCAGGCTCTTCATCACCAGGCTGCCGGCGGCGCGTGAGTCGAGCAGCAGTGCCACCGCGTACCAGGTGAAGATCGCGCTGCTGAGCATGCCGACGACGGCCGCGGCGCGGTCGACGTGGCGCAGCTTCTCCGGCGCAAACACCATGTTCAGCAAGTCCAGCCGGATGTGCTGGTTGCGGTACATCAACCACGGCGCCGACACGCAGATCGCCGTCGGCAGCATGTACTCGGTGACGTCGAGAATCCAGTACAGGCCGCCGCCGCCGATGTTGCGCATCACGACGTCGTAGCCGACCAGCACGGTCATCAGGCCGACCAGCAGCGCCGCCAGGGCGCCGCAGGCCTGCATCAGGGCGGCGTAGTACTTCAAGGGGCCACCAGCATCTGGCGCAGCTTGGCGCCGTGCTGCGGGCTGTTTTTCAGGATGCCGGCCCAGCCTGCGTCCAGCGACTGCTTCTGGTAGGCCGCGGTGTCGGCGGCGCTGAAGCGGATTTCCTGGATGCCCGCTTCCTTCTGCTTGGCGATGTTCTCGCTGACGGCGGCCAGCGTGTTGTCCAGCGCACGCTTTTCCAGCCAGTCGCGCTGCTTCTCCAGGTAGGCCTTCTGCTGCGGGTTCAGCTTCTCCCAGCTCTTGGTGTTGAACTGCACACCCAGCTCCAGCATGTAGAAACCGGGCTCGACGCGGAACTTGGTCAGCGTCTGCCAGCCGTTGTCGAAGATGCCCAGCAGCGGCCAGCCATAGCCGTCGACCACGCCCCGCTCCAGCGCGGTGTAGACCTCGCCCGGGGCGGTCTGCACCACGTTGGCGCCCATCTCGACGAAGAAGTCGCGGAAGATCGGCGCGATGCGGATCTTCAGGCCCTTGAGCTCGGGCTTGTCGATCTTCTTGGTCAGGTAGATGTGGTACTTCACCTGGTCGCCGGTACGTGCGAAGTACATCAGGCCCTTGGCCGCCATGATGGAGTTCAGGTAGTCCACCGCACCGTTCTTGCGCAGTTCGGTCCAGGGCCGGTTGGCATAGTTCAGCGCCAGCACCTCGGGCACGATGCCTGCGGTGTAGGCCGCCGTGGTGTGTGCCATGTCGACGACACCGTTGCGCAGCGCAGCGCCTTGTTCCATCGTCGGAATGGCCTTGGGGCCGCCGACGTACTGGATCTGCACCAGGCCCTTGCCTTCGTCGTTCACCTTCTTCACGAAGGCCTCGAAGTCCTTGGCGAAGTAGGTGCCTTCCTGGAAGGCGTTGACAGCCTTGAGCGTGACTTCCTGGGCCTGGGCGGCGGCGGCCAGCGACAGCAGCGCGGTGGCCAGACCGCGGGCGAGGATGCTGAACTTCATGCGTGACTCCATCGGAGGGTGAGTGGGCAGGACAAAAACTTGATTTCCAGATAGTTTAGAGATGATCTATTGAATCGTCATCTATCGTTGACCACTAGGCAAGGAACGGGCCAGCCCCGGCCTCAACGCATCAGACGGCCACCGTTGAGGTCCAACGTGCTGCCGGTGACATAGGCTGCGGCCGGCGAGGCCAGGTAGAGCACAGCCGCAGCCACCTCGCTGCCCTGGCCGAAACGGCCGACCGGAATGGCCTGCTGCAAAGCCGCGCGGCGTTCGGGCGCCAGCGCATCGAGCAGCGGGCTTTCGATGGCCGAGGGGGCGATGGTGTTCACCGTCACGCCATGCGGCGCCAGTTCCAGTGCGAAGCTGCGTGTCAATGCCTGCAGCCCGGCCTTGGACGCTGCGTAGTGCAGGCCGCTGGCGCTGCTGGCCTGCTGCCCGGCCAGCGAGCCGATGTTGACGATGCGGCCGCTGCCCCGTTCACGCATGTGGCGCCCGGCGATGCGGCAGCCGAAGAAGGCGCCCCGCAGGTTGACCTGCAGCACGCTGTCCCACTCGTCGGCCGTGATGTCCCACAGCCCCGTGGGCGGTGAGATCGCGGCGTTGTTGACGAGGATGTCGACGGCACCGAAGCGGGCCACGGCCGTGTCGAAAGCGATGCTGAACGCCGCTTCGTCGCGCACGTCCAGCGGCAGCGCGAGATGGCCGATGCCGGGTGGCGGTGCGTGCACATCGGCCAGCACCACCTGGGCGCCGGCTTCGGCCAGGCCGGTGGCGATGGCCAACCCCAGGC
>JBASTF010000693.1:0-1708 GCA_049274755.1 Rubrivivax sp.
GCCGTCGACCAGGCCGCGATGCGGCAGCTGCTGGCCGCTGCGGCCGACGTCAAGCTGGAGGGGCGCATCGTGCCGGTCGTGCGCACCCGGGCGGCCGGCATTGCGCAACTCGCCGGGATGGGCGAAAAGGTGACCCGGTGGGCCGAGGTCACCCAGTGCGCTGCCGAGCCGCTGCTGCGGTGCCTGGAACAGCTTCAGTGCGGCCCGCCGGAGGAGATCACCGAGAACTTGTTGGCCGCGTCACCTGCTCCGGTCCCGAATGTCGGCGCCGACGCTGATGAAGGGGCCGGCATCGTGGGCGCGCTGCACTCCGTGTGTTGACTCGGCCCGTCAACAATGAGCCCGAGAGCGGGCGTTTCATACTCGCTCTGCGTGGCGATCGGGAGCGACTCGACGGCAGTGCGCATCTTCCTGCTATCGTAGGCCGAGGGGTTGCCCAGGAGGATCGGCAAGGAACGGGTCGCGAGCGCCTCTGCCCCGTTTCTGGCCCGGGGCTCAGATCAGTTGGTCCACCGCGCTTCGCGCGACCCGCGCCGCATGAAACTGGCGTGTAATGCGCATGCGGCGGCGTTCGGCACAGAGGTCGGTTTTTTCTTGGTGCCTCGAACCCGTAGATCAGAACCGGTCAAGGGTCACGCCTCCCAAGGATTCAGGATCGACGCGCCCGTCGTCGCAAAGTCGGCCACGTTGCGCGTCACCACGGTCATGCGATGGACGAGCGCGGTGGCGGCGATCAGGCCGTCGCGCACCGGCCGTGGATCCGGCACATGCAAGCGGGCGCTGCGGCGCGCGATGGCTTCGCTGACCGGCAAGATGCGGCCTGCGAAAGCCGGCAGGGCGTGATCTTCGAACCACGCGCGCAGGAGTCTGCCCTGAGCTGCATCTCGCCGCTCGACGGTCAGGACACCGATCTCCAGTTCCTGGACGGTGATGACCGAGATGAACAGGTCCGCGGCGTCGACGCTGTCGGCCCAGGATGCGACCCCGGCGTGCGCCTTCCCGGCGCTGATCTTGCGCAGTTCGGAAACGACGTTGGTGTCGAGCAGGTACATCAGCTCAGGTCGGCCGCGCGCGCCGTGTCTGTACCTCGAATCAGCGGCAACTCGACGTCTTCGGCGCCCGGCATGGCCAGCAAGTCGGCGATCCTGGCGCGCTGCGCAGTGAGCCTCTTGTATTCGGTGAACGTGAGGAGTACGTGCGCGGGCCGGCCACGATCAGTGATGATGACCGGCCCCGCCTCGGCGGCCTGCTTGGCCTTGCTGGCGTCCTGATTGAACTCTCGGCTGGTCAAGGTCGTGATACTCATGGCGGCACCATTCGTGTAGAAACGTACCTACATGATATTCGTCGCCGCGGAGGTCACGCAAGGCCGGCTGCCCGCGCAAGCCCCGCAGCGCATGCATTCGATCTGCCAGTGGATCGAGCCTAGACCCTGCAACCAAGGCGAATGCCAAGGGGTTCGTGCGCCCGACAGTCGCAGTCTGGCGCACTCAGGCCGCCAGCTCGGGAATCCAAAAGAAGTCGGCGTTGAGCATGTAGAGCCCGGCGGCGACGAGCGTCAGGCCACCGACGATCTCGAAGCCGCGCCGGTAGGCCGCGAGGAAACGAAGGCCCTCGAGCCAGCCGACGGCTACGGCGCCGAGCGCGATGGGAACCGCGCGCCCCAGCGCGAAGGCGAGCAGCAGCGCGGCGCCCGCCATGGCGGAGC
>JBASTF010000694.1:0-14767 GCA_049274755.1 Rubrivivax sp.
CGGCGCCGGTGACCGGCGTCCACGCAACCGAGAGCGCCCGCACCTTCTACGTCGACCCGAGCTTCACGCTGGATCGCAACATCGTCGACGCACAGGGCCGCCTGCTGTTTCCGGCCGGCACACGCAAGAACCCGCTGGACGCGGTGTCGCTGTCCAAGCGGCTGCTGTTCTTCGACGCACGCGACCGCCGGCAGGTGGCGCGTGCCCGCGAGTTGGTCGCGACCTACGAAGGCCACGTCAAGCCCATCCTCACGGGCGGCTCCTACCTGGACCTGATGCGCGCCTGGCGCACCCCCGTGTACTACGACCAGCAGGGGGTGTTGACCCGGCGGCTGGGCATCCAGCAGGTGCCCGCGCTGGTGTCGCAGGAGGGCACGCGCCTGCGCATCGACGAGATGGTGCTGCGATGAATGCGGCGCTTCGACTTCTCGCAGCGCTCCTGCTCTCAATGGTGATCCGGCCTTCGCTCGCCTCCGACAGCCTGACCTGCACCGGCAAGTTCCCGAACCCCCTCACCGACATTTGTTGGAGCTGCATCCTGCCGATCAGCATCGGCAGCGCGACGATCGCCAACTTCGACGGGCAGGAGGACATCGCCAATCCGTCGAGCCCGGTGTGCAGCTGCGGCGTCAACCCGACCATCGGCTTGTCGATCGGGTTCTGGGAGCCGGCTCGCCATGTTGAGGCGGTGCGCAAACCCTTCTGCCTCGCCTCGCTGGGCGGCGTCGACCTCGATCCAGGCATCGGCGCGCCGTCGGCGGCTCGTTTCACGCGGCCCGAGGGCGACGGTGACGGCGGCAGCTTCTATCAGGCGCACTTCTACATCAACCCCGTGCTGTACTGGCTCGAGGTCGTGACCGACTTCCCCTGCCTAGAGCGCGGCTCCTTCGACCTGGCGTACCTGACCGAAGTCGATCCGCTGTGGAACGACGACGAGCTGACGCTGATCCTCAACCCCGAGGCAGTGCTGTTCGCCAACCCGGTCGCGATCGCTGCCTGCGCCGCGGACTGCGTCGCGGCCACGGCCGGCTTCGGCATCGCCGAGATGTTCTGGTGCGCCGGCTGCCAGGGCGGCCTCTACCCGATGGACGGCCATGTGCCGTACCACATGGGTGGCGTGCGCACCGCGGCGCTGCTTGCGCAGCGGCTGACCGCCAAGATGCACCGCGAGCTGCTGGCCTGGGGCTGGCATGGGCAGGCGGGGCTGTGCGGGCCCTACTTCCTGCCGGCGATGGACAAGACGGCCTACAAGACCCAGCTCACCTACCCCATCGCCAACACCGCGAAGGACGGCGGCCGCTGCTGCCAGCCCTTCGGGCGCTCGACCATCGTCTGGGGCGCCGGCAAGGAGTACCCCGTGCGCGGCGAGGACTTCGCCTTCATGTTGTTCAGGAAAAGGAACTGCTGTGTCGGCTACTGAACTCGTCTTCGGCCGGCATCGCGCGGCCCGCCATGCAGCTCTTGCCGCGATCCTCGGCATGTCGCTCGCTCACCCGGCCTCGGCTGCACCGCCCGCGGTGACCGACGCCGAGATCGAGCGCGCCAAGCAGTCCCAGCCGGCCATCAGCGACCAGGACATCGAGCGTGCCCGGCAGCGCAACCGCATGCCCAGCGAAGGGGAGCTGCGCCGCGTCCCCGTGCCGTCCACGCCCAAGATCGACGCCTTGCCGCAGCCGGCGAGCCGCACGCCCATCGATCTGGGCGCATTGGCCCGCGGCTTCGACGCGCAAGCCGGCCAGCCGGCGCTGCAGGCGCCCTCGGGTCCGGGCCTGCTGGTCTTCATCAGCTTCGCGATGCCCGAGGCCACGCTGGCCCGGCTCGTCGACCAGGCAGCGCGTGCCCGTGCCTCGCTCGTCCTGCGTGGCTTCGTCGACGGCTCGCTGACCAAGACGGTGACGCGAGTCCAGGGTTTGATCGGTACGCGCCAGGTGGCCGTGCAGATCGACCCGCAGGCTTTCGACCGCTTCTCGGTGACCCAGACACCGACCTTCGTGCTGGTGCGCGACGGCGCCCAGCCGCAGAGCTGCGCCGCGGGGATGTGCTTCGCGGCCGATGCCTACGCGATGGCCGCCGGTGACGTCAGCCTGGACTATGCCCTCGCCTTCTTCCAGCGCTCGGCGCCGAAGCTGGCGCACGACGCCGGCGTGTTCGCCGGGCGGCTCAAGGGTTGAGGACCGGACCATGCGCAAGCCGATCATCTGGTTCACACTGTTCTGCTATATCACGACGCAGACCGCCGCGGTCGCCGGGCCGCACGAGGAAGGGGTTGCCGCAGGCCAGGCCGCAAACCCGGTGGCCCGCAGCAACGTGACCACGCCAAGCGCCACGGCGGTCGTGCCCGGCTACACGACGACGCCGGCCGAGTCGAGCTACTACCGCCAGCCCAACCTTGCCGCCCAGGGCAATGCACGCCTGGCCTTGTGCGCGACGATGTCCAACGACCCCGTGTGCCAGGCCCAGCGTGGCGCGCTGAGCTCGGCCAACACGCCGCGGCCGGCGGTCGGCGCCGACGACCCCTCGGTGATGGCGGCCCACGGCATCATGCGCAGCCCCTCCGGCGTGCTGGAGAACCTGGCCTCGTACTACAGCGGCTGCACCACCACGACCACCAGCGTGCCGGCCGGAACGCAGCCCCGGACCTGCCTGCGCTACCAGGGCGTGGGCAACTACAGCTGCGCGCGCACCTTGACGGTCGGCATCGACCGATCGACGACATGCACCCCAGGCGATTGGTTCGCCCACGCCGAGTCGGGCCGCACCGGCCTGGACGTGCAATGCCTGCCCGACCGGCCGGACACCGCGCAGCACTTCCGCGTGACGAACAACGGGTCGCCGTTGGCTTTCTTCGACGTCGACATGACCACGCCCGTGGTTTTCCCGCAGATGGTCGCGGTGCTCGAGACGAACTACTCGTGGATGACCGGCCTGCCGATCCGCACCGGCGTCTGGGTGGCCGACAAGTCCTGCAGCGGCACGACCTGCAGCTTGACCGCGATGATCGCCGCCGAGGTGCAGGAGACCTGCACCGGCGGCGGCGACTCGGGCTACACGTGCACGACCGTCGAGCCCTTCCTCAAGCGCTACGCCGCCTGCCGTGCCGGCACGCAAAGCGGCGACAACATCCAAGACACGGTTTGCCAGGGCGACAACGGCTGCACGACCACCGTGCTCGACGGCACGAAGTGCTACGCACCCGCCGGCGACTGGACACCCCTCACCGGCTACGACGTCACCGGCACCGTGCCCGGGTACTACTGGAACGTCGACACGGATCGCGCGGTGATCGGCTGGGATCCGAACCCAGCCTTCGGGCCGATCCCGACCATGCGCCTGAGCTACCAGAAGGCGCAGACCGAGGTCGCCGAGACCGACCGCTGGGACGACCAGTGCCCGGCGCTGGCCGACGGCGGACGCTGCACCCTCAGCACCGCCGCCATCTGCACCGATGGCCCGGAGACCAAGATGATCGACGGCGTGGCCGTCACCCGCGACTGCTGGCAGTACACGAGCACGATGTCGTGCAGCAGCGCCGCGCCCATCGACCAGTGCGCGCCGCTCGTCGCCGGCGGCTGCACGGCCACCGGCTCGACCTGCCGGCAGACCAATGCGGGCACGGGCCTGTGCGAGATCTTCGAAGACAGCTACAGCTGCCCGGTGCCGGCGCAGACGGTCACCAGCGCCAGCAACTGCCCGTCCAACGTGTTCTGCCTGCAGGGCAGTTGCTTCGACATCAGCTACGTCAACGACGCCGACTTCGGCCGCAGCATGTCGATGCTGGAGGCTGGCCGCGAGGCCGGTGTCTACCTCGACACCGACCGCATGCAGGTTTTCAAGGGCGAGGACAACCGCTGCCGCGACCGGCTGCTGAAGAACTGCTGCTACTCGGACAGCGCCGGCGCGGGGATGACGAACCAGAGCCTGTTCGGCACCGGCTCGCGCCTGGTGTACGACGTGCTGATGAACTCGGAAAACCAGCAGTTCATCTACCAGGGCATGTCAGCGCTGCTGATGGGGGGTGGTTTCAGCGGCACGTTCACGAGCTACGGCGTGACGGTGGCGGTCAACGGGGCGGCGCTGCCGGCGGGCTCGGTGGCCGTGTACTCCGGCGAGAGCCTCGTCGTCGCCTTCGACCCGTGGACGCTGGTCATCGCCGTGATCATCTACATCATCATATCGATGATGTCCTGCAACGAGGACGAGGGCAAGCTGGCGATGAAGGAAGGCGCCAGGCTGTGCCACACGATCGGCACCTGGTGCTCCTCGTGCATCCGGATCCTCGGCTCCTGCGTCTCCTGCATCGAGCACACGACCTCGAAGTGCTGCTTCAACTCGATGCTCGCGCGCATCGTCAACGAACAAGGGCGCGCGCAGATCGGCAAGGGCTGGGGTAGTGCGGAGAGCCCAGATTGCTCGGGCTTCACGGTGGCGCAGCTGCAGTCGCTCGACTTCGCGGCGATGGACTTGTCCGAGTTCTATGCGTCGCTCGTGCCGACGCTGCCCAACGTCGAGACCTTGCAGTCGACCAGCTCGGGTCGCGTGCCGACCTGCTACTACGGCCAGGGGAGATGCCAATGAGACTGCTGCTACCCCTGTTGCTGGCCTCAGCCATGTCGACCACTGCGTCCGCGCAGCAGCGCGTATCGGTCGAGAACGCGAAGGCGCTGCTGATCGCGGCCATCGATGCACCGGATGGACAGGCGCACGGGATCCTCACGGGGTCACTGGCCGACGCCATCACCGAGCGCTTCAGGGCGACGACGCCGATCTACGTCGACGTCAGCACCGAGCGGCGCTACGCGCAGGAGGGCTGCAGACGGTTGAAGGTGCGCTTCTGGCAGGACGGGGTGCAGTTGCCGGGCCAGCCGGCGCCGCGCCGCCAGACGATCGACTTCGGCATCAACTACTGCCGCGACGGCCTGCCGCCGAAGTCGCTGTCGTGAGGCGCGCCGTGTTGCTTCGCCTCCTGCTCATCGCGTTGACCGTGGCCGCATCGGGCGCGGTACCGGCGCAGACACCCATGCCGTACTGGTCCGATGGCTGGCGTGGCTGGCACTTCTACGAAGACCCGGAACCTGAGGCCGAGATCAGACCGGCGACTCCTCCGCCCAAACCATCGCCCTCGTCCTCGAAGACCTCGCCTGCCCGCGCACCGGAACTGGTGGAGTTCGAGCGCCTGCAGAAGAGGCTGGAGGAGTTCCGCAACATTGCGATCATGCGGCCGACCGAGGCCAACGTGCGGCGCTACATGGAGCTGGAGTCCAAGGTCGTCGCGCGAGCCTCCACCTTCGCAGACGTGGCGCAACGCGTCGCCTGGTCGACGCCCGAACTCGACCCGACGCTGCAGGGCCGGCCAGTCAATGCCAAGGCGCTGGAGGTGTTCGAGCGGCAGCAACTGCTCGAGCGCTCGCAGTCGATCGCGGCGCTCGGCCGCGACCACGTGCTGTTTTTCTTCTTCCGCGGCGACTGCCCCTACTGCCACGCCTTCGCGCCCACCGTCGAGGCCTTCCAGGTACGCCACGGCATCCAGGTCGTGGCCGTCAGCATCGACGGCGGTCCGATGCCCGGCTTCCCGGACGCCCGACGCGACAACGGCATCGCGACCACGCTGAAGGTCAGCCAGGTGCCGGCGGTTTACCTGGCCCAACCCTTCACCGGCCGCATCACCCCCATCGGCTTCGGCGTGTTGTCCGAAGCGCAGTTGCTCGAGCGGATCAGCGCCGTCACGGCACCGGGCTACGACGCCATGGTGCCCAGCGCCAGCCGCCAGGTCGCGCTCCCGTAGCGCGGCGATATCGCCAAGGAGAGATCGATGTTGCACCCTGCATGGCGCCGCGCGGGCGCTGCCGCCCTCGCCGCGTCCCTGATCCTCCAGCCGCCGTCGCTGCGCGCCGGCGACCTGAACGCCGAAGTGAACAACATGTTCAACAACCTGGGTGCGATCGGCAACTACACGGCGCCGGGTGCGTTCCGCGGCCAGACCTTCAACACCTACACCGGCGGCAGCCTCTTCATGCGCTCGCCGAACAAGGTCTACCAGCTCGCGGCCGTGCAGTTCCCGAGCGCCAAGGCCGGCTGCGGCGGCATCGACGTCTTCGGCGGCAGCTTCAGCCACATCTCGGCCGAAGAGTTCAAGAACATGCTGCGGAACATCACGGCCGCGCTGCCGGGGATCGCGTTCCAGCTCGCGCTCGAAGCGGTGTCGCCGCTGCTCGGCGGCCTGACCAAGTGGGCCAAGGGCCTGGAGACCTGGATCAACAACGCGCGCATCAACTCCTGCGAGACCGCCAAGGCGATCGTCAGCACCGCGGCCGAAGCCGCGGGCTACAGCTCGCAGGAAGCCTGTTCCGACCTGGCCATCGAGATGGGTCTGGAGAGCGACCGCGACGCCGCGCGCCGGCGCTGCGCAACCGACCGCCCCAGCATCCTGGCCTCGGCGCGCTCGTCGGCCGACGCCAACGTGCGCAACAAGGCGCCCTTCGTCGGCAACCTGACCTGGAAGGCGCTGCAGTACACCGGCAGCTACCTCGACGATCAGGAACGCGAGCTCATCATGAGCATCGTCGGCACGGTGATCTTCTACCCCGAAGACTCGGGCCGCGACCCGGAGCCGATCGCGCCGACCATCACCTCGATCAGCCAGTTGCTCTACGGCCAGGCCGGCGGCACCGGCACCGACGTGACGCAGCACCTGCTGCGCTGCAACGACTACACGAACTGCGACGCCGTCACGTTGAACACCGGCTACACCAGCACGCCGTTCACCGCCAAGGTCGAGACCATGATGCGCTCGATCGCCGACAAGATCGCCACGCGCACGGCGATCCCGAACAACTCGGCCGAGGTCGGCTTCGTGAACCAGACCACGGAGCCCGTCTACAAGATGCTGTCGATCGGCGCGACGATCCCCGGCTCGGGCCTCTCGGACAGCCTGATCGGCCAGTACCGCGACGTGATCGCGGCCGACTACGCCTACGTGTTCCTGGAACGCAATCTGCGCCTGGGCATGGCGGCTCTCGACAAGGACTACACGTTGCAGCAGGGGCAGCGCGAGCGCGCCAACCTGATCCGCCAGCGCGCGCAAGCGGTGCTGCTGCAGATCTCGCAGGAGAAGAACCTGCTGTACCAAAAGGTGGGCTCGTTCCGCGCGGTGTCCAGCCATCTGGAGCAGCTCGAACGCCAGTTGCGCTCCAGCATGCCTCAGCACGTGATGGACATGCTGGGCCAACAGGCGGCCTACATGCCTCGATAGCCCGCCCGAGATGGACTCGCCATGTGGGAGATCTACGCCTACCAGAACGCCGACAGCCTGTTCGGCATCTTCAACGCGGCCGCCGCCATCCATGCGTCCAGCGACTATGCCGCGGCGCTGGCCGCCGTGGCCTTCTGCGGCTTCGTTGCGGCGCTGATCGCCTACGCCTTCGCGCCGGAGAAGCTGCAGGGCTGGAAGTGGCTGGGCACGGTGGTGCTGGTCTTCGGCATCCTCATCGTGCCCAAGGTCACCGTTGGCATCGTCGACAAGACCGGCGGCAGCGCGGTCAAGGTGGTCGACAACGTGCCCTTCGGCGTCGCCGTGCTGGGCAGCCTGACCAGCACCATCGGCCATACGCTGACGGGGCTCTTCGAGACGGCGTTCCAGGTCATTCCCGGCGCCGGGGCCATGCCGGCGGAGCTGAGCTATGAGCACAACGGGCTGATGTTCGGCAATCGGCTGATCCGTGAGACCGGCGCCGTGGTGTTCCAGGACCCGAACTTCCGCACCGACCTGATCAACTTCGTCCACAACTGCACGATGTACGACCTGATCGACGGGACGATCGATCCGGGGACGTTCTCGAACTCGGACGACGCGTGGGCGCTGATGGCCACACCGAACCCGGCGCGTTTCAGCACGCTGACCAGCGGGACGGGGGTGACGGTGGACACCTGCCCCAACGTCTACACCAACCTCAACGGACGGCTGCCGGCGCAGATCACGCGCATCCAGGGCAAGCTGGCCTTCGCATTGAACCCGACGCTGCCGGCCGCCACGGCCTCGGGCCTGATTGCCGGGCAGATCCAGCAGGCCTACCTGAAGAACAGCATCGCCACGGCGGCGGCAACGGCCGCCGACCTGATCCGGCAGAACGCGGTGGTCAACGCGATCAATGACACCAGCAGCATCGTCGGCCAGAAGGTCAACGACCCGGCTGCGATGGTGCTGGCGGTTGGCCGCGCCCAGGCCACGGCACAACAGAACGCCACCTGGATCAACTACGGCAAGGTGGCCGAGCAGGCGCTGCCGGTGTTCCGCAACGTCGTCGAGGCGGTGACCTACGCGCTCTTCCCGCTGCTGGTGCTGCTGCTCCTGCTGACCAGCGGGCGCGAAACGATGATCGCGTTCAAGGGCTATGCGGCGATCCTGATCTGGATTCAGCTGTGGCCGCCGCTGTACGCGGTGCTGAACTACATGGCGTCGATCTACGCGGCCTATGACCTGGCCGCGGCCGCTGATCTGGGGAGCGGCGTCAAGGCCTTGTCACTGCAGACAGCATCGACGATCTACTCGCGGGCAATCTCGGGCGAAGCCGTCGTCGGGTACCTGGCTATCAGCATTCCGTTCATCGCCTGGGCGGCGGTCAAGCGGATGGAGAACTTCGGGACAGCGCTGGTCGGCGGGCTGTCGGGGTTGCAGGGGACGTTGTCGGGAAGCACGGGGTCGGCGGCGACCGGCAACGTGAACATGGGCAACGTTGCGATGGACCAGATGCAGCTGGCACCGAACCGGACATCGGCGTTCATGAGCAGTTGGCAGCATGATCTGAGCGGGAATACGTTTTCGGCGAACGCACTCACCGGCAGGACGGCAGTGAGCTTATTGCGCAACCAGGGCTTCGCATCGCGCGTGGTATCTATGCGTGTCTCCGAGCAGGACGTGCAGGACGCGAGCCGGCAGGTCGATGCGGCACGCAGCGAAGCGGTCGCGGCCAACAACGAGCGTTCGTCCGTCCTGGCAGAGGCCTTCACCAAGGGCATGGCCAGGCTGCGCTCTTCGCGCACCAGTACCGGCACGACGTCGAGCAGCTACGAGCAGTTCGGCGAGACGCTCAACCGTCTGGACCAGATCAGCAAGAGCGTGGCGGATACCACCGGGTTGACGCAGGCGCAGGTGGCGCGTATCGCAATCGGCGCTTCGGGTCACCTGGGGATCAATACGCCGCTTGCAGGTCTTCAGGGGACCGCAGTCGCTGACAAGAACTACAGCTCCAGCCTGTCTTCGGCCGAGCAGAAGGCACTCGCCTCGATGACAAGCGAACAACTTGCCGAGTTCAAGCAGTTCGGCGATCGGGCGTCTCGAGACAAGAGCTTCGTGAGTGTCATCGCCAGCGACGAGCGAGATGCTCAGGACATTGCAGCGCGACTGGCATCAACGACATCACGTTCGCAGCGAGCTGACGCCAGCCTCGCAGAGCGAAGCGCCTTCGCGGAGCGGGTCTCGACCGCATTCGAGCGAGGCGAGACCATCTCGATCGACATCGCCCAGGATCCGCACAACCTCGCCATGTTTACCCGCTACGCGGAGCAGTACGGCGGCAGCAGTGCCTCCGCACGCGTGCTGTTGGAGGCGGAACTGGCCCGGCAGTCTTTGCGTCCACATCGCATGTTCTCGGACGGAACTGCGGTGCCGACGGCCTTCGGCGAGCTGGAAGCACAGCACCTGCAGAACGCGAGCGACCCGGCATTGGCACCAGACGTCACTGGGAGCTATCGCGCCAACCAAGGCGGCGTGCGACGATTCGGGGGAGCACCAGCGGCCGCACCATCGGCGGAAGCGCCATCCGATCTGCGAAGCACTATTCGCCAAGACGGCGAGCGCATCCGGGCAACCGCGTCCGCCGATCGGGCGACGTTCGAGCGGTCGACCCAGATCACCAAGGCACCGGACGGGACGTTGGCATCCAAGCGCTCGCTCATGCTGCAGTCGGGCAAGCAGGTCAAGGAGGACGCCGCGCCACTCGTCGAGGATGCAAAGCAAGCGGTCAAGGACGCATTGAAGAAGTAGACCCGTCAGGTGTTCCGATCCGCGTCGAACATCTTGGCTCCATGCTCTGGCCTCGGCGGCTTCGCGAACGGCAAGTGCCCCTCGTCGCGCCAGTAGTTCACCGCCATGTCGCGGCCGGAGCTTCCACCTCCAGGAATCGGCTCAATCTCCTCCTCGGTCAGAAGCCTGCGGCGTCGCATCCGCGGCTTCCCGATCTGCGACAGCCCGCCTCCGATCGCGCCACCGAACAGCGCGCCCACGGCCATCATGACGGTTCGCAGGCCCCAGTCGCCGTCGCTCGCGGACCGGTATCCGGCGCCTATGCCCAGCAACAGGAAGAAGAGGAAGATGGCTTTTCGCATATGCAGGACCAGTAGTCGCGGAGCTTGCCCACCGCGATCATCTTGCCCTCCTGCGCGGAGGCACACAAGACTGCTGCGCGCGGTCGTCGCTCTGAACCGCGGCATGCCCTCCTACAGGCGATTGCCGGCGGCACCAGCAGCTGACCGTCAATGTCATCGGCGTGGACCCTCGGGAACGCAGGGGCCGGCCGTCCTCAGCGTGCGGCACCCGACCGACCAGACGCCGCCTTCGCACGAGCCCGGCCACGCCCTGGTCTGCACTCGGCGCACCGCCCGTACAGCGTCAGTTCATGCCGCTCGACGCTGAACCCCTTGGGCGCCAGCCGCGCCATGTCGCCGGGGCAGCCGTGCACGTCGAACACGCGCTTGCACTCCGTGCACTGGAAGTGGTGGTGATGGTCGTGCTTCGTCGACTCGTAGCGCGGGCTTTCGCCAGGCAAGGTCACCACGAGGATCTCGGCGGCGTCGACCAGCATCTTGAGATTGCGGTACACCGTTGCGATGCCGAGTGCCGGCACTTCGGCCTGGGCAACCTCCAGCACCTCCTGCGGCGACAGCGGGCGGGCCGAGGCATCGATGGCGGCGCGAATGGCCGCGCGCTGGCGGGTGGATCGTTCCATGGCGAGCATCGCAAGGGTCGACGGCGTGGCGTTCGAGCCGCGTAGGGTGGTCTGATTGTCGCATCGCTGATACCGGGAACTCAGTCTCAGTGTGGCTCGATCACTGCAAGACCCACCGCCAGTCGCAGTCTCACTGTGCCGCATGTTACGATATTGATAACTCATTCGCGTTAATGATCGTTCATGCGCCGCTCCCGACTGCCCGTCACCGTGCTCTCCGGCTTCCTCGGCGCCGGCAAGACGCTGTTGAACCATGTGCTGCGCAACCGCGAAGGCCGCCGCGTCGCGGTGATCGTCAACGACATGAGCGAGGTGAACATCGACGCCTCCATCGTTGGACGGGAGGGACAGCTGTCGCGCACCGAAGAGAAGATGGTCGAGATGAGCATCGGCTGCATCTGCTGCACGTTACGAGACGACTTGCTGCAGGAGGTGCGCCGGCTCGCCGAAGAAGGCCGCTTCGACGCGCTGTTGATCGAGTCCACCGGCATCTCGGAGCCGATGCCGATCGCGGCCACGTTCGACTTCCGTGCCGAGGACGGCCAGTGCCTGAATGACGTGGCCGCCATCGACACCATGGTCACGGTGGTCGATGCCCACAACCTGCTGGCCGATTTCGGCAGCACCGACTTCCTGGCCAGCCGCGGTCAGGTTGCCGGTGAAGACGACAACCGCCGCCTCGTATCGCTGTTGACCGAACAGATCGAGTTCGCCAACGTCATCGTCGTCAACAAGACCGACCTCGTCGACACCGCCCGGCTCGCGCAGGTGCATGCGGTGATCCAGGCGCTGAACCCGAAGGCCCGCGTAGTCGAGAGCGTGCGCGGCGAAGTGCCGCTGGACTGCATCTTCGACACCGGCCTGTTCGACCTGGAAGCCGCTAGGGCAATGCCGGGCTGGGTGCAGGAGCTGGAGGGCCACCACACCCCCGAGTCCGACACCTACGGCCTGCACAGCTTCGTCTACCGCGCCCGCGAGCCCTTCCACCCGCAGCGGCTGCACGCCTTCCTGCAGGCACCGGTCACCGGGCTGATCCGCTGCAAGGGCTACTTCTGGCTCGCCTCGCGCCTCGAGTGGGTCGGCAGCCTGTCGGGCGCCGGCAAGCTGATGAACATCGAACCGGTCGGCCGCTGGTGGGCCGCAGCGCCGCGTGCGCGCTGGCCTCAGGAACTGCGCGCGGAGATCGAGGCGCGCTGGCAGGAACCCTGGGGCGACCGCCACCAGGAGATCGTCTTCATCGGTGACCGGCACCTCAATGAAGCCGAGTTGCGCCAGGCGCTGGACGCCTGCCGGCTGAACTACACCGAGACACGCAAGGGCATGGCCTTCTGGCGCGAGCTGCGCGACCCGTTCCCCGGCTGGGAGCCCAGCGCCGCGGAGGCACTGGCGTGATCCCCGCCACCTGTGCCCAAAGGCACCGATGCATCGAGGTGAGCCGCGGCATCGCACTCGAATTCCCGCCTCGCTGAACCGCTACACCCTTCCCCGCCGACCCGCCATCGCCAGCGTCGTGCATTCACCCTTTCTGCGACGCTTCCCATGACCGCTGCCAGACAACACCGCCGACTGCCCTGCGACCTCCGATGCACTCCGGTGTCTCTGGCATTGCTGTGCGCGTTCGCCGCAAACGCCCAGACCAGCCCACCGGCAGAACTCGGCGCCTCTCTGCCCACGATCACCATCACCGGCAAGAGCAACCAGGGTGACATGCGCAAGGGCGCGCTGCGCGAAGTCCTGGTCAAGACTGAATCGATTTCCGAACGCGCCATCGAACGCTCCGGCGCCACCAATCTGACCGAGGCGCTGGGCAAGGATCCCGGCATCGCCGTGCAGGTCGAATGCTCGATCTGCAACGTGCGCAACGTGCTGCTGAACAACCTGCCCGGGCGCTACACCACGCTGATGATCGACGGCGTGCCGATCTTCAGCTCGGTGTCTTCCGCCTACGGGCTGGACAGCGTGAGCGTCTACGGCGTCGAGCGCATCGACGTGGCACGCGGTGCCGGCGCCAGCCTGATCGCGCCCGAGGCGCTGGCCGGCACGGTCAACATCGTCACCAAGCGCCCCAGCGAAGCCGAGAACCGCGTGCGCCTGCAACTCGGCAGCTACGGTTCGCGCCAGGCTGACGCCTACCTGGCCCGCCCGTTTGACGGCGGCGCGCTCACGGCCACCGTCAACGTCAACAAACACGACTCGGTCGATGCCGACGGCAACGGCGTCAGCGAGTACACCGGCTACCACCGCCGACTGGGTGGCCTCGGCTGGTTCCTCGACGACGTGGGCGGCTTCAAGCTCAAAGGCCGGCTGGACCTTGTGGACGAGAAGCGCGGTGGCGGTGCGCTGGGCACCGACTACGCGGCCATCAAGGCCAACAACAGCGGCAACCCCTTCAACTGGAGCCGCGGCGTGCACGGTTCGCCCGACGCCAGCGGCTGGATCAACCCGGCCGACGGCTCGCTGATCCCCTACGACAGCGGGCGCGGCGGCTTCAGCGAGATCATCTTCACCAGGCGCACGCAGCTCATCACCACCGCCGAGAAGCGCTTCGGCGACAGCAAGCTGCGCCTGGCCTTCGGCGCAGCCCAGCACAAGCAGGACAGCTTCTACGAGGGCGCCACCTACATCGGCAAGCAGAACCAGGGCTACACCGAGGCCAGCTGGCAGATGCCGCTGGCCGACTGGGTGCTGACCACCGGCGTCAACTACCGCTACGAAGACCTGAAGAGCCACGGCAGCACCGCCGGTGGCACGGCCGTGACGGGCATCGACGACTATGCCTACAAGGTGCCGGCGGTGTACCTGCAGGTCTACCGCAGCTTCTTTGACGATGCGCTGGAGCTCAACGGCTCGGTCCGCAACGACAAGCACAACGTCTTCGGCGGCATCACCTCGCCGCGCCTGAACGCGCTGTGGCACCACACGCCGCAGCTCGCCAGCCGCTTCAGCGCCGGCAAGGGCTTCCGCGCACCGACCAGCTTCTTCGAGCAGGACCACGGCATCCTCGACACGATCCGCATCGACCGGCAGATCAGCAAGCCCGAGGTCTCCACCAACCTGAGCTATGCGCTCAGCTACGCCGACGACCGGCTGGCGGTGACGGGTTCTCTGAACCACAACCGCATCAAGAACTCTGCCATCCTCGACCCGGGCGCCACCGATCCCGTCAGCGGTGACCCGATCACCGTCTTCACCAGCGCCGTGCAGCCGGTCACGGTGCAGGGCGCGGACATCAATCTCTCCTACCTGCTGACCCCGGCGCTGACGGTGACGACGGCGGCCGAGTTCTTCCGCTACCGCTTCCCGCCCGGCACGCTGGTGTTCGCGCGCCCCAAGGCCAAGGCCTACGTCGGCATGGACTACGAGCAAGGCGGCTGGGACGTGAGCGCCAAACTGGTGTGGACCGGCACTATGGACCTGCGCAGGTTCCACGGCGACGGCAGCGGCAGCCAGAACCGCTACAACTTCGACGGCACGCCCAAGCGGGACAAGAGCCCGAGCTTCTTCACGCTGGACATGCGCGCCGAGTACGCGGTCGGCAAGACCTGGTCTGTCTACGTCGGCGCCGACAACCTGCTCGACTACAAGCAGTCGGACAAGGAGAGCATGCTGTTCGTCGACGGCGACGGCGCGCCCGACGTGGTGCACCTGTGGGGGCCGAACCGCGGGCGCTACGTCTACGCCGGCGTGAAGGCGAGCTTTTGATGCGGGGCTTCGGCCTGCTGCTCGCGCTGGCGCTGGCGCTGGCGCTGGCCGGTGCACTGCCTGCG
>JBASTF010000695.1:0-2594 GCA_049274755.1 Rubrivivax sp.
TCGTCGGTTCACCCGGCCTGGCCTATGGCCTGGTGTTCCTGCTCGAAGCGCTGTTGTTCATCGTCTCGGCAGCGCTCGCGATGCGCAGCGCTGCTGCGCCACGGCCGGGCGCCGCGCTGGCGCTGGCGCATTGACACGGGAGGCGCAGATGCAGACCTTCGACGTGGTGGTGATCGGCGGCGGTCCTGCCGGTGCAACGGCGGCCGACGACCTGGCGCGTGCCGGCGCGAAAGTGCTGCTGCTCGACCGCGCCGGCCGCACCAAGCCCTGCGGCGGTGCGATCCCGCCGCGCCTGATGCGCGACTTCGACATCCCCGAATCGCTGCTGGTGGCGCGTGCCACCGCCGCGCGCATGGTCGCGCCGAGCGATCGCCGCGTCGACATCCCGATCGACAACGGTTTTGTCGGCATGGTCGACCGCGACCGTTTCGACGAATGGCTGCGCGAACGCGCGGCGCGGCACGGTGCGTTCCGCCAGAGCGGCCAGTTCGACCATCTGGACCACGACGGCGACGGCGCGGCGGTCGTGCACTTCCGTCTGCGTGAACTCGAACGCGGCGCCGCCGGCCCGCTGCACCGCGTGCGCGCGAAGGCGGTCATCGGTGCCGACGGCGCACGTTCCGAAGTCGCGCGGCAGGCGATTCCAGGCGCCGAACGCGGTGCCTTCGTCTTTGCGTACCACGAGATCGTGCGTACACCCGAGGTGGCGCCCGCCGGTTTCGAAGGCTCACGCTGCGAGGTCCACTACCGCGGCAACCTGTCGCCCGATTTCTACGGCTGGGTGTTCCCGCATGGCAACACCGTCAGCGTCGGCAGCGGCAGCGCCGACCGCGGCTTTTCGCTGCGCAGCGCCGTCGCTGAACTGCGCCGCCAGGTCGCGCTGGCCGGCGCCGAAACGCTGCGCCGCGAAGGTGCGCCGATCCCGATGAAACCGCTGCCGCGCTGGGACAACGGCCGCGATGTCGTGATCGCCGGCGACGCGGCTGGCGTCGTCGCACCGGCGTCGGGCGAAGGCATCTACTACGCGATGGCGAGCGGCCGCTTCGCCGCCGACGCGGTGCAGGCCTTCCTGCGCAGCGGCGACGCACGGGTGCTGCGCAGCGCGCGCCGGCGTTTCATGCGCGAACACGGCCGTGTCTTCTGGGTGCTCGGCATGATGCAGCGCTTCTGGTATTCGAGCGACCGCCGCCGCGAACGTTTTGTCGGCATCTGCCGCGACCGCGACGTGCAGCAGCTCACCTTCGACGCCTACATGAACAAGCAGCTCGTGCGTGCGCGGCCCCTGGCACATGTGCGGATCTTCTTCAAGGACATGGCACACCTGCTCGGGTTGGCCAGGGCATGAAACGCGCGCACCTGCCTGTGCTGGTGGCCGCTGCGGCGGCGCTCGGTGTCGCCGTGCTGGGTGCGTTGTCGACCGACCTCGGGCCCTGGTACGCCGGCCTGCAGCAACCGCCGTGGAAACCACCCGATGCCTGGTTCGGCCCGGCCTGGACCACGATCTACGCCTTCACGGCTGCCGCCGCCGTGCAGGCCTGGGCCCACGCCGGCACACGCGGCCACCGCGACACGGTGATCCTCGCGGCGGTGCTGAACGCGCTGCTCAACATCGTCTGGAGCCTGCTCTTTTTCCGCCTGCGCCGGCCCGACTGGGCACTCGTCGAGGTGGTGCCGCTGTGGCTGTCGATCGTGCTGATGATGGTCGTCTTCGGCCGCGAAAGCCGCCTCGCCGCGCTGCTGTTGCTGCCGTATCTGCTGTGGGTCGGCTTCGCCGCGGCGCTGAACGCCGCCGTCGTGCGCCTGAACGGCCCGTTCGGCAGCCCCTGAGGACGGAACACGATGCTGACGCTGGTGGACTTCGTGATCGCCGTGCTGCTGGTCGAAGCCTTGTGGCTGGTGCTTGCGCGCCGCAGCTGGCTGCTCGAACAGGCGCCGCACCTGCTGGCCGGGCTGGCCTTGCTGCTGGCGCTGCGCAGCGTGGTCGCCGGCGACGGCGTGTTCGCGGCGGCGGCCTGGCTGGCGCTGGCCGGCATCGCCCATGGCGCCGCCGTCTGGCGCCTGACGACCAGGAGACTTCGATGATGAGCACCCGACGCCGATTCGTCACCCTGATGCCGGTCGCCGGCACGGTGCTGTTGAACGCCCGGCGCGCGCAGGCGCAGGCCGCGGCGCTCGACCCCAAGGATGCGCAGGCCGTGGCACTGGGCTACGCGGTCGACGCGACCAAGGTCGACAAGGCCAAGTACCCGAAGTACGCGGCCGGCCAGACCTGCGCCGGCTGCCAGCTCTACGGTGGTGCGGCCGGTGCGGCCAGCGGCCCGTGCCCGATCTACGCCGGCAAGCAGGTCGCCGCCAGGGGCTGGTGCAGCGCCTGGGTCAAAAAGGGCTGAGGCCCGGGCCACGCAGCCATGGGCAATCCCGCATTCCCCTTCTCGGCCATCGTCGGCCAGGACGAGATGAAACTCGCGATCCTGGTCGCTGCCGTCGAGCCGGCCATCGGCGGCGTGCTGGTGTTCGGCGACCGCGGCACCGGCAAGTCGACCGCGGTGCGCGCACTCGCCGCGCTGCTGCCGCCGATGTGGGCCACCGAGGGC
>JBASTF010000696.1:0-3637 GCA_049274755.1 Rubrivivax sp.
GGCCAGCGCCGTGCCGTCGATGCCGGCCTGGCCGTCGAGCAGGCTGCGCACGGCCGCGGGGCGTGTCAGGCTTTGCCAGGCGTGTTGGCCGTGGATGTCGACCAGGTGGTCGGCGGCTTCACGCAGCTGGGCCACGGTGGCCGGGCTGCCGTTGATCCAGGCGCGGCTCTTGCCCTGTGTGTCGACGGTGCGGCGCAGCAGCAGCGTGCCGTCGGCGACGAAGCCCGCTTCCTCCAGCCAGGGCTGCAGCGAGGCCGGGCTGTCGAACTCGGCGCTGACCTCGGCACGTGCCGCGCCTTCGCGCACCAGGGCGGCGTCGGCACGGCTGCCCAGGGCCAGTTGCAGTGCGTCGATGAGGATGGACTTGCCGGCCCCGGTTTCGCCGGTCAGCACCGTGAAGCCGGCGCCCAGTTCCACTTCCAGCGCGGCGACGATGACCACGTCGCGCAACCCCAGCCGCCGCAACACCTCAGACTCCCTCGTACCAGCGCAGCTTGCGCCGCAGGGTGGCGTAGTAGCTCCAGCCACGGGGATGCAGGAAGCGCACCTTGAAGGCCGAGCGCCGCAGACGCACCTGGTCGCCGTGCAGCAGGCTGGCCAGGCTGTGCATGTCGAAGTTGGCCGAGGCGTCCTTGCCGGCGACGACGGTGATGCGCGCTTCGCGGTGGTCGGGCACGACGATGGGCCGGTTCGACAGCGTGTGCGAGGCGATCGGCACGATCACCCAGCCGGCGATGCCCGGGTGCAGGATGGGCCCGCCGGCCGACAGCGCATAGGCCGTGCTGCCGGTGGGCGACGAGACGATCAGGCCGTCGGCGCGGATGTGGGCGACGAACTCGTCGCCGATGTCGATCTTCAGCTCCACCATGCTCGAGGTGGCGCCGCGGGTCACGACCACGTCGTTCATCGACAGGCCGTCGAAGATCTGCTCTTCGTCGCGCCAGACGCCGCCTTCGATCATCGAGCGGTGCTCTTCTTCGTAGTCGCCGGCGATCATCGAGGCCAGCGCTTCCTTGTACTGGCCGATCGGCACGTCGGTGATGAACCCCAGCCGACCCTGGTTGATGCCGACCAGCGGCATGTTGTAGCGCGCCAGTTCACGCGCGATGCCCAGCATCGTGCCGTCGCCGCCGACGACGATGGCGAGGTCGCAGCGCTGGCCCATCTCGGCGGCGGACAGCGCCTCGAAGTCGCTGACGCCGGTGGCCTGGGCGGTCTCGCGTTCGAACGACACCTCCAGCCCCTGCGCGACGAGAAAATGCGCGATCTCCTCCAGCAGCGGGCGTATGCCTCGGGCCTGGAACTTTCCAACGACAGCGGCATGGCGGAAGGGGGCCGGCATGCGGCGCATTACACCATAGCGATCCGGCCATCCCTACAATGAAAGCATGCTCGACGACCGCGCCAAAACACTGCTGAAAGCCCTGGTCGAACGCTACATCGCCGACGGCACGCCGGTGGGTTCGCGCACGCTGTCGCGTGCCTCGGGGCTGGACCTGTCGCCAGCGACCATCCGCAACGTGATGGCCGATCTGGAAGAGCTGGGGCTGATTGCCAGCCCGCACACCAGCGCCGGCCGCATTCCGACGGCACGGGGTTACCGGCTGTTCGTCGACACGATGCTGACGGCGCGCCCGCTGGACCTGCAGACGGCGACGCCCGAGATGCAGGCGGTGCGCGAGCAACTGCACCCCGACCAGCCGCAGCGTGTGATCGCGCAGGCCGCACATCTGTTGTCCAACCTCAGCAGCTTTGTCGGAGTCGTCACCGCGCCGCGCAAGGCCAGCGTGTTCCACCACATTGAGTTCCTGCGCCTGGGCGAGCGCCGCGTGCTCGTCATCCTGGTGGCGCCCGACGGCGACGTGCAGAACCGCGTGGTCTTCACCGCGCGCGACCACAGCCAGAGTGAACTGCTGGAAGCGACGAACTTTCTCAACGCGCACTACGCCGGCCTCACAATCGAAGAAGTGCGCGAACGGCTGAAGCGCGAGATCGACGTGCTGCGCAGCGAGATCGCGGCGCTGATGCAGGCCGCGGTGCAGGCCGGCGAAGCGATGGCCGAGGGCAACGAAGGTGTGGTCGTCTCCGGCGAGCGCAACCTGCTCGGTGTGCAGGACTTCGGCAACGACATGGGCAGCCTGCGCCGCATGTTCGGCGTCTTCGAGCAGAAAACCGAACTGATGCGCCTGCTCGACGTTTCCAGCCGCGCCGAAGGGGTGCGCATCTACATCGGCGGCGAAAGCCAGGTCGTGCCCTTCGAGGAGTTGTCGGTCGTCACCGCGCCCTACGAAGTCGACGGCCGCATCGTCGGCACATTGGGCGTCATCGGCCCCACACGCATGGCCTACGACCGCATGATCCAGATCGTCGACATCACCGCACGCCTGGTCGGCAACGCGCTGTCGGTGAAATGAAGCCGGCCTTCTAGAATCCGCCGCTTTCTCCCCGGGCCGTTAGCTCAGTTGGTCAGAGCAGAGGACTCATAATCCTTTGGTCGTTGGTTCAAGTCCAACACGGCCTACCAATCCCTACCGTTGCTGTCTCGACCCCGTTCCCTTCCTGGGTCTTGAAATGGTAATGATTCGCATTACACTACGCGAAGCATGAACCCCAGCCAACGTCCCCCCCAGCCCGTTCCCGGATCGCAACCGTCCGGCCCTGCGGCCGCGCCGCAGGCGGTGCCGTGCCGGCGCCTCGACAGCCGCGAACTGCTGGCCGGTTCCCGTGAGTTGGAGATCGAACATGCCGGCGCGATCTACCGCTTGCGCTTGACTTCGCTGGGCAAACTGATCCTGACGAAGTAGCCCATCGCCCAAGCCACGCGGACGCCACACTCTCATGTGCCTCACACCCCCTCCCGTGCTGCCGCCGGCCGGTTCGCGTCGCCGCCGCCTGTGGGACCTGGACGGCCACGCACATTGCCCGGTGATCGGCGTGTGCCTGCCGATCGCCGCGCTGCGCAAGGTGGTCGACAAGGTACTGGGCGGCCAGGCGCTGCATGGCGACTACGAACTGCATTGCGGCGTCATCGCCGAATGCAAACACCGCACGCGCCTGGCCGATGCGGTGCAGCGTGAACTCGACCGCCGCTGCATGCTGGCGCTGCGCCAGGCCGCGCAGGCCAAGACCACCGAGGCGCTGGCCGTGTGGTGGCAGCAGGCTTCACAAGGGCAGGACCTGCCCGGCGCCTTCTGGGCGACAATCACACACGCACGCTGCACCCCCGATCTCGAACAGCAGGTGCTGGGCGATGTGCACATGCTGCAGCACCAGGTGGGTGTGGCGCGCCGTGTCGAACTGCAGCGCTTCGAGGCGCTGGCCGAAGAAAACGCCGTGCTGGCGCGTGAACTCGCTGCGGCGCAGCAGCGCTGCACACGCCTGGCCGAGGAACAGCGCCAGCGCTGCGAACACCTGCAAGGCGACATCGTGCAACTGCGCGCCGAACTGATCGGCCGCGACACCGCCATCGCCACGCTGCGCGAGGACCTGCAGGCCCTGGAAGCCGCGGTGCCGGGGCTGAAGGCGCGCCACGAACTGGCGCGGGAGCAGCAGCAGTTGCTGGAGCGCCAGCAGACGCTGCAGCGTGCGCTGCTGCAGGCGCAGCAAGAGGCCGAACGCCAGCGCCGCCGTGCCGATG
>JBASTF010000697.1:0-4165 GCA_049274755.1 Rubrivivax sp.
ACCCGAGCCCGCCCGCGCCGGCTGGCTGGACCGCCTGCGTCAGGGCTTGCGCAAGACCGGCAGCAGCATCACCCAGGTCTTCACCGGCACCCGCATCGACGACGCGCTGTACGAAGATCTGGAAGCCGCGCTGCTGCAGGCCGATGCCGGTGTCGGCGCGACACAGTTCCTGCTGGACGACCTGAAGCGCCGCGTGAAGGAGGCCAAGGCCACCGAGCCCGCAGCGGTGAAGGCCTTGCTTGCCGATGCCGTGGCCGATCTGCTGGCGCCGCTGCAGAAGCCGCTGGTGCTGGGCGCCGAGAGCCCGACGGTGATCATGGTTGCCGGTGTCAACGGCGCCGGCAAGACGACGACCATCGGCAAGCTCACACGCTACCTGGCCGAGGCCGAACAAAAGGTGCTGCTGGCCGCGGCCGACACCTTCCGCGCTGCGGCGCGTGAACAGCTGGCCGTGTGGGCCGACCGCAACCGTGTCGAGGTTGTTGCGCAGCAAGGCGGCGACCCGGCAGCCGTCAGCTACGACGCCGTCACGGCCGGCCGCGCACGGGGCTGCGATGTCGTCATCGCCGACACCGCGGGCCGGCTGCCGACGCAGCTGCACCTGATGGAAGAGCTGAAGAAGATCAAGCGCACAATCGCCAAGGCGCAGGACGGTGCGCCGCACGAGGTGCTGCTGGTCGTCGACGGCAACACCGGGCAGAACGCGCTGGCCCAGGTGAAGGCCTTCGACGCCGCGCTGGGCCTCACCGGCCTCATCGTCACCAAGCTCGATGGCACGGCCAAGGGCGGTGTGCTGGCCGCCATCGCACGCTGGTGCGCCGAGCAGCAGCGTGCCGTGCCGGTCTACTTCATCGGGGTTGGCGAGAGGGTCGAGGACTTGCAGACCTTCGACGCCCGCGAGTTCGCCAGCGCTTTGCTGGGCTGAGCGGCGCGCGCGGCTTCAGGTGCGCGCCAGCTGGCCACGCACCGAGTCGGCGCTTTCTTCCTCGTAGAAGCCCGAGGGCACCGGCTCCATCGCGGCGTCGTAGGCGGCCTGGTCGCCTTCGGCCAGCAGTTCCTGGATGTCGGCCACCGGGATCAGCGGCATCGGGCGTGAGCTTGTGGTCTTGCTGTCCTGCGCCGCCTGCTGCGGCGCGAGTTCGCTGCCGAGCACGCTGCGCACTTCCGACAAGGTCGGCAGGTCGCCTTCGCGCCAGGTGAAGACACGGATGCCGGCGGCCTTCAGCACACGGGCCAGGCGCTCGTGGCGGCGGCGGCTGCGGCTGGACTCTTCCGGTGCACGGATGTCGATGACGGCCAGCACCCGCGAGCCGGCATCGCACAGCAGCAGGTCGGCGTTCTGCGAACCCACACGCTGCAGCCATTCGTTGTAGGAGTGCCGCGTCGGCACCCGCAGGAAACGCGACAGCGGCACCTGGGCCAGCACCAGGAACCCCGGCAGCGCGCGGCGCAGCAGGTCGTAGGCCTGGCGTTCGTGGATGGACATCACACGGGCCGATTCGGGCATCCAGCCGGCCACCGTGTCGAGCTCGTCGCGGTTCACCGGGCGCCGCTGGCTCTGGCGCTGCTGGCGCAGGCGCAAGGCCAGCAAGGTCAGCAACAGCACGACGGCGGCCATCAGGGCCGGAGACGAGGTCGGGTCGAGGAAGTTCATGTCGTGCGCGCAACAAGGAGCAAGTCTCCAAGTTACGGCACACGCGGGCGCGTGATCAACTTGCCAGCGGCGAAAGACGTGTCAGGCTGTTTCCGCGCCCCCCGGACGGGGGATGGGCCGTGAACAAATGCACGGCCTATGCCGCTTCAGCGTGGCATGCCGGGCAGGCCGCCCATGCGCTTCATCATCTTCATCAGGCCGCCGCCCTTCATCTTCTTCATCATGCCCTGCATCTGGTCGAACTGGTTCAGCAGGCGGTTGACCTCCTGTACCTGAACGCCGGCACCAGCAGCGATGCGGCGCTTGCGGCTGGCCTTGATGAGTTCGGGCTTGCGCCGCTCCAGCGCCGTCATCGAGCAGATGATGCCTTCCATGCGCTTGACGTCGCGTTCGGCGCGGTCCATGTCGGCACCGGCGGCCTTGGCCGTCAACGCGCTGGGCAGCTTGTCCATCAGACCGGACAGCCCGCCCATCTTCTTCATCTGCGAGATCTGCATCAGGAAATCGTTGAGGTCGAAGCTGCCGCCGGACTTCACCTTCTCGGCCAGCTTCTGCGCCGACGCCAGGTCGACACCCTTCTGCACTTCCTCGACCAGGGCGACGATGTCGCCCATGCCCAGCACACGCCCGGCATGGCGTTCGGCGTCGAAGACCTCGAGGCCGTCGATCTTCTCGGAGACACCGGCGAACTTGATCGGCGCGCCGGTGACCTGGCGCACCGACATCGCGGCGCCGCCGCGTGAATCGCCGTCGAGCTTGGTCAGCACCACGCCGGTGAGCGGCAGTGCGTCCTTGAAGGCCTTGGCGGTGTTGACCGCGTCCTGGCCCTGCATCGCGTCGACGACAAACAGCGTCTCCACCGGGTTCAGCGCCGCATGCAGCTCGCGGATCTCGGCCATCAGGGCTTCGTCGATACCCAGGCGGCCAGCGGTGTCGACCAGCAGCACGTCGAAGTAGTGGCGCTTGGCATGGTCCAGCGCCGCCAGCGCGATGGCACGTGGTTTGTCGCTGGCGCTGGACGGGAACCACTCGGCGCCGGCCTGGCCCGTCACCGTCTTCAGCTGCTCGATGGCAGCCGGGCGGTAGACGTCGGCCGAGACCGTCAGCACCTTCTTCTTGCGCTTCTCGATCAGGTGCTTGGCGAGCTTGGCCGTGGTCGTCGTTTTGCCGGCGCCCTGCAGGCCGGCCATCAGCACCACGGCCGGCGGCTGCGCTGCGAGGTTGATGTCGGCGATGCCCTCGCCCATCGTCGCCGCGAGTTCCTTGTGCACGATGCCGACCAGGGCCTGGCCCGGGTTCAGCGAGCCGGCGACTTCCTGGCCCAGCGCCTTGTCCTTCACGCGGGCGATGAAGTCGCGCACCACCGGCAGCGCCACGTCGGCCTCGAGCAGGGCCATGCGCACCTCGCGCAGCATGTCCTGCACGTTGCCTTCGGTGATGCGGGCCTGGCCACGCATCGTCTTGACCAGCCGTGACAGGCGGTCGGATAGGGTCGAGGCCATCGGGGGCGGCACAGGCCGGCGAATGCGGCCTGCAAAAGTACACTGTCGGCATGATTCTATCGACTGCGTCGCCGCTGCTTGGCGGTGGTGGCCCGTTGCTGGTGGCACTGCTGGCCGTCGGCGGCTACCTCGTCGCGACGCTGCCGGCCGCGGCCATCGGGCGTGTCGCCGCGCCGGCCCTGGTCCTGGGCTGGTTGATGCATCTGGGTGTGCTGGTGCTGGACATCGGCGGCTGGGGCCAGCCGCTGCCCGGTGCGCGCCTGGGTTTTGCGCCCGTGCTGTCGATGACCGTGTGGCTGGTGGTGGCCGTGCACACGGTGGAAAGCCGCTTCGTGCCGCTGCCTGCGGTGCGGCGCTGGCTGGCGCTGGCCGGCACGCTGGCGGTGCTGCTGGCACTGGCGTTTCCGGGTGAACCGCGTGTCTACGCGTCGCCGCTGGCGCCGCTGCACTTTGCGCTGGGTGTCGGCTCCTACGGCTTGTTCGGCGCCGCGGTGCTGCACGGCGCGATGCTCGATTCGGCCGAGCGCCGTCTGCGCTCGCGTGCAGCGTCACCGGGTGCCACCCTCGGCATGCCGCTGCTGCAGCTGGAGCGGCTGACCTTCCGTTTTGTCGAGGCCGGTTTCACGGTGCTGACGGCGACGCTGGTGCTGGGCGTGGTCACCGCCACGCAATGGCGCTGGGACCACAAGATCGTGTTTTCGCTGCTGGCCTGGGCCGTGTTCGCGGCCTTGCTGGTCGGCCGCCGCCAGCGTGGCTGGCGCGGCCGGCGGGCCACACGCTGGCTGTACGCCGGTGCCGTGCTGCTGCTGCTGGCCTACGCCGGCTCGCGTTTTGTCTTCGAAGTGCTGCTGGGGCGGCTGCCGGCATGAAATATCTGCTGTTGATCCTCATCGTCGGTGTTGTGCTGTGGTTGATGCGCAGCCGCCGGCGTGTGCAGCCGCCGCCTGCAGCGCAGCCGAAGCCGCAGCAGCGTGGCACGGTGCCGCTGGAGATGGTGGCCTGCGCGCAC
>JBASTF010000698.1:0-3014 GCA_049274755.1 Rubrivivax sp.
AGCCTGCCGCGCACCGAGCTGTCCATCCCCGTGTACTACATCATCGCGCCGGCCGAGGCCTCGTCCAACCTGAGCCGCTTCGATGGCGTCAAGTTCGGCCACCGCGCGCAGAAGTACAGCGACCTCAACGACATGTACCGCAAGACGCGCGCCGAAGGCTTCGGGCCCGAGGTCAAGCGCCGCATCATGATCGGCGCCTATGTGCTGAGCCACGGCTACTACGATGCCTACTACCTGCAGGCCCAGAAGCTGCGCCGCATGATCGCCGACGACTTCCAGGCCGCGTTCCAGGTGTGCGACGTGATCGCCGGGCCGGTGGCCCCCACGGTGGCCCGCGAGATTGGCTCGCAGACCGACCCGCTGCAGGAATACCTCGCCGACATCTTCACCCTGCCCGCCTCCCTGGCCGGCCTGCCGGGCATGAGCGTGCCCTGCGGCTTCAGCGACAGCGGGCTGCAGCGCCCCTTGCCCATTGGCCTGCAGCTGATCGGCAACTACTGGCAGGAGGCCCGGCTGCTGCACGCGGGCCAAGCCTTCCAGCAGGCCACCGACTGGCACCAGCGCCAGCCCACGGCCCAGGCCTGATGGCCTGAGCGTTGACGAACCCAGCGAGACACCCCATGAGCTCCCCCGCGACCCCCAAGATGGTCCGTGGCTACGAAGTCGTCATCGGCATCGAAACCCACGTCCAGCTCTCGACCCAGTCGAAGATTTTCTCCGGCGCCTCGACCCAGTTCGGCGCCGCGCCCAACACGCAGGCCTGCCCCGTGGACATGGCCCTGCCCGGCACCCTGCCCGTGATGAACCGGGGCGCGGTCGAGCGCGCCATCGCCTTCGGCCTGTCGGTCGGCTCGCACATCGCGCCGCGCTCCATCTTTGCGCGCAAGAACTACTTCTACCCCGACCTGCCCAAGGGCTACCAGATCAGCCAGTACGAGATCCCCGTCGTGCAAGGCGGCTCGGTCAGCTTCTTCGTCGGAGAGACGCCGCACACCGTGCGCCTGGTGCGCGACCTCCTGGAAGAAGACGCGGGCAAGTCCCTGCACGATGACTTCAGCGGCTTCAACGGCGAGAAGTCCTCGGGCATCGACCTCAACCGCGCGGGCACGCCACTCATCGAGATCGTCACCGAGCCGGACATCCGCACCAGCGCCGAGGCCGCCGAGTACGCGCGCGCACTGCACACGCTGGTGGTGTGGCTGGGCATCTGCGACGGCAACATGCAGGAAGGCTCCTTCCGCTGCGACGTCAACGTGTCGGTGCGCAAGCCCGGCGCGCCGCTGGGCACCCGCCGCGAGATCAAGAACCTCAACAGCTTCAAGCACATCGTGCAGGCCGCTGACTACGAGATCAACTGGCAGATCGACGAGATCGAGGACGGCCGCGCCATCCAGCAAGCCACCGTGCTGTTCAACCCAGACACGGGCGAGACGCGCGCCATGCGCAGCAAGGAAGACGCGCACGACTACCGCTACTTCCCCGACCCCGACCTGCCGCCGCTGGTGATCGCACCCGAGTGGGTCGAGCGCGTGCGCGCGCAGATGCCCGAGCTGCCCCGCGTGATGGCCGCGCGCTTCGTGCGCGACTTCGGCCTGCCCGAGTACGACGCGACGATGATGACGCAGTCCAAGGCCTTTGGCGCCTTCTTCGAGGCCGCAGCGAAAGCTTGCGGCAGCCCCAAGCTGGTGTCGAACTGGCTGATGGGCGAGGTCTCGCGGCGCTTGAACTCCGCAGACAGCGCGGCAGAGCAGACCATCGGGCAATCGCCCGTGACGCCCGATTTGCTGGCCGCGATGATCTCGCGCATCGCCGACGGCACCATCTCGAACAACGGCGCCCGCCAGGTGTTCGAGGCGCTGTGGTCGGGTGAAGGAAGCGGTGATGCGCAAGCCCGCGTGGACGCCGTCATCGAGGCCAAGGGCCTCAAGCAGATGAGCGACACGGGCGAGCTCGACCGGATCCTCGACGACATCCTGGCGGCCAACGCCAAGTCGGTCGAAGAGTTCCGCGCTGGCAAGGACAAGGCCTTCAACGCGCTGGTCGGTCAGGCCATGAAAGCCACCAAGGGCAAGGCCAACCCGGCGGCGGTCAACGAGCTGCTCAAGAAAAAGCTCGCGGGCTGATGGCGAGCCCGGCGCCCCCACCGGCCCAGCCGATGCCCTTGCACGTTTTCCTCATCAACCTCGACCGCTCGGCCGACCGTCTGGCGCGTTGCGCCCCCCTCCTCGACGCCCTGGGCGTGACTTGGGAGCGCGTGCCCGGCATCGAAGGCAAACGGCTGGACGCGGCCCGCCTGGCCTCGCTCAACCCGCATCCGGCGCCGCACGGCGAGTGGTTCCGCCCGCTCACCCCGGGCGAGATCGGCTGCTTCCTGAGCCACCTGCGCTGCTGGCAGCTCATCGCGGAACGCGGCCTGGACTGCGCCTTGGTGCTGGAGGACGACTTCCAGACCCACGACATCTGCACGTTGCAGAACCTGCAGACGCTGGCCGACTCGGCCACCGGCGCGCACCCCTGGGACGTGCTCAAGCTCACGCGGCTGCGTCAGGGCGCGAAGCGGGTGGGCAGCGTGGGCCAGGTCTCAGGCGATGCGGGCCAAGGCACGCCGCTGGCCCTGTGTTTCGGCGGCAAGGGCCCCGAAGACGGCACGGCCTACCTGGTGTCGCGCCGCGGCGCGGCCAAGCTCACCCCGAAGCGCGAGCATCTGCTGCGTCCGGTGGACTTCGAACTCAAGCATCACTGGGAGCGCGGCCTGACCGTGTACTCCGCCAGCCCCGACCTGTTCTGGCAGGTGGGCGCCGACATCGCCGCCTCGGTGATCGGGGGGGCCGCGCCGAGTACCGCGACTACCCGCCGCTGCGCAAGGCCCAGGTCTATCTGCGCAAGCACCGCTACCACATGCGCTTCTGGCTGGCCAACAAGCTGGGCCTGGGGCGCCGCAATGTGCTGGGCTGAGGGCTGAGGTTCAGGCCCCATCTCCCTCGCGGGTTCAGCGCTTGCGGGCAGGCACGGCG
>JBASTF010000699.1:0-4241 GCA_049274755.1 Rubrivivax sp.
GCCTCCATCGGCACATGCATCACGGCCTGGGCGCAGACGCCGGCGGCGCGGCTGCCGAGCAGCGCCGCCACCTGCTCGCCCATCGCGTGCTGGCCCGGTGTGCACAGCACCAGCGCGCGGCTGGCGCCCAGGCGCTCGATCTCGGCCGGCAGTTGATGCAGCGCGCCGGCGCCGAACACCACACGCGAAGGATTGGCCTGGAAGCTGAAGCGCATCGTCATGGCGGTGATTGCATCAAGGGCTGAACGGCAGCGGCAAGCGCTGCCGCGGGAAACTGTATTTCAGGCCGTCCACTTGCGTTCGTAGTCCATGCGCGCGAAGTGCTCGACGAGGAAGTCGATGAAACAACGCACCTTGGCCGGCAGGTGCTGGCGGCTCTGGTAGGCCAGGTTGATGGTCAGCCGCGGCAGGTCCCAGTCGTCCAGCACCGGCACCAGGCGGCCGGCGACGATGTCTTCGTGCAGGATGTAGCGCGGCTGCACCAGGATGCCCAGATGGGCCAGCGCCGCGGCGCGCAGCACCTGGCCGTCGTTGGACGCCAGCAGGCCTTGCACGCTCAGCGTCGTGACGCCGCCGTCGCGGGTGGTGAAGCGCAGCTGGTCCGGGTGTTTGGCGTAGGTGTAGAGCAGCAGCTTGTGGCGCTCCAGGTCCGCGGGCTGCTGCGGCGTGCCCTGGCGCTGCAGGTACTGCGGCGAAGCGGCCAGGATGCGGCGTGTCTCGGCCAGCCGGCGCACCGTGATGTTGGAATCGGCCTCGACCTCGCGCGTGCGCACCGCGACGTCGATGCCGTTGTCGATCAGGTCGTGGTAGCGGTTGGCGCTGACCAGTTCCACACGCAGCTCGGGGTAACGTGCCGTGAAGGCCGGCAGCAGCGGCGCC
The DNA here is from genome assembly GCA_049274755.1 of Rubrivivax sp. Taxonomy (GTDB): domain Bacteria; phylum Pseudomonadota; class Gammaproteobacteria; order Burkholderiales; family Burkholderiaceae_C; genus Rubrivivax. The sequence goes on from JBASTF010000699.1 coordinate 880, forward strand.
AGGTGCACCATGCAGAACGACAGCGAGGCACTCACCCGCAGCAGCCCCGAGGGCCGCAGCGTGGTTTCGTTGACCTCGGCCTCGGCTTCGCGCCACTCGGCCAGCAGCGGCCGGCAGCGGCGGTAGAAGGCCTCGCCGACCTCGGTAAGGAACAGGCGGCGGGTGTTGCGCTGCACCAGCCGCGCCGCCAGTCGGCTTTCCAGCGCCGCCAGGTGGCGGCTGGCCGCTGCGTTCGACAGCGACAAGGCCTCGGCGGCACGCGACAGGCTGCCCAGCTCGGCCACCTGCACAAACAGTTCGATCTCGGTCCAGCGATCCATCAGAGTTTTCCGACACCCGGAAAAGAGCTTTGTCCCGCCACGCTTGGCGCGGCACGGGTGCGGAGTCTAGATTCCCTGCGATGCGCAAGATCAACGAAGACACCATCACCCAGGCCGTCATTGCCCGCCATGCCGAAGCGCCCGATGCACGCCTGCGCGACGTGATGACCAGCCTGGTGCAGCACCTGCATGCCTTTGCGCGCGAAGTGCAGCTCAGCGAAGCCGAGTGGTTCGAGGGCATCCGCTTCCTCACCGAAGCCGGCCACATCACCGACGACAAGCGCCAGGAATTCATCCTGCTGTCGGACACGCTGGGGCTGTCGACCCTGGTGACGGCGCTGAACCACAAGAAGCCCGCGGGCTGCACCGAGGCCACGGTGTTCGGGCCCTTCCACGTCGAAGGCGCGCCGCACTACGACTGCGGCGACGACGTGGCCAATGGCGCCAAGGGCGAGCCCTGTTTCGTGCGCGGCCAGGTGCGTGGGCTGGACGGCGAAGCCGTGCCCGGCGCCGAGCTGCAGGTGTGGCAGGCCGACAGCGACGGCTTCTACGACGTGCAATACAAGGACCAGAGCGAGCACCGCGGCCGCGGCGTGCTGCATGCCGATGCGCAAGGCCGGTTCCACTTCCGCAGCATCCTGGCCGAGCCCTACCCGATTCCGCACGACGGGCCGGTGGGCCGCATGTTGGAGAAGCTGGGCCGCCACCCCTGGCGGCCGGCCCATCTGCACTTCATGGTCACGGCGCCGGGCTACGAGCGGCTGATCACCCATGTGTTCCGCGAAGGCGGGCGTTATCTCGATGCCGACGCGGTGTTCGGTGTGCGCGCCTCGCTGATCGCCGACTGGGTGCACCACGAGCCCGGCGCGGCGCCCGACGGCAGCCACAGTGCGCTGCCCTTCTACACGCTGGACTTCGACTTCGTGCTGGCGCGCCAGGCGCAGGAGACCACGCGATGATCCACGTCTTCCATCTCGTCGACCACCCGGAAAGCACTGCGCTGCGCCAGCAGCTGCGGCCGGCGCACAAGGCCTACCTGGCCCAGGTGGCCGAACACATCGCTTTTGCCGGCCCGCTGCTGGCCGACGACGGCAGCACGATGATCGGCAGCCTGCTGGCCATCGACTTCGACAGCCGCGAGGCCGCGCTGCGCTGGCTGGCCGACGAGCCCTTCACGCAGGCCGGCCTGTACGCCCGCAGCGAGGTGCATGCCTTCCAGAACCTGTGGCCGCAGAAGGCGGGGTTTCCGCCGGCCTGAAGCGCGGTCTCAGGCCGCCGCGCGGTACCAGTGCACCCCTTGCGCATCGGGCTCGCGCTGCGCCTCGCCACGGCCCACCAGGTGGTTCAGGCAGGCCATGCTTTCGCCGGTGGCCATGCCCAGCAGGTTGACGTCGGCTTCGCTGATGGCGCGACCGAACAGCGCCGGGAAGCAGTCGATCGCACGCCGCGGCGCTTCGGCCAGGCGGCGGCGCAGCCGCTCCAGCGCCTTGGCCTGGCCCGAGGCCAGCGCGTCCAGCCGCGCATGCAGGCCACGGAAGGGGTCGTTGTGCGAAGGCAGCACCAGCACATCGTCGGGCACCTGGGCCTTCAGCTTGGCCAGCGAAGCCAGCCAGTCCGACATCGGGTCGGCCTCGGGCTCCAGCGGATAGACCGAAACGTTGGACGAGATGCGCGGCAGCACCTGGTCGCCGCTGATGAACAGCTTCTGCGCCGGGCAGTACAGGCAGGCGTGTTCGGGCGAGTGGCCGCTGCCGGTGATGACCTGCCAGTCGTGGGCGCCGATGCGCAGGCGCTGGCCGTCGTGCAGGCGGCGGTAGCTGTCGGGCAGGGCGTGGATGTGTTTGCCGAAGTTGCCGAAGCGCACACGGTAGTTCTCCAGCGCCGCCTCGCCCCAGCCGGCGCGGCGGTAGAACTCGATGCCGTCCGGTGGCGCTTCGCGCCCGGTGTCGGACACCGCGACGCGGCAGTTCATGTACTCCAGCCGCGTCATCCACAGCGGCGCGTCGAAGCGGCGTGTCAGCCAGCCGGCCAGGCCCACGTGGTCGGGGTGCATGTGGGTGACAAACACCCGGCTCACCGGACGCCGGTCGCGGGCCTGGGCGATGAGGTCGCGCCAGACGCCCAGCGCCTCGTCGGTGCGCGTGCCGGTGTCGACCACGGCCCAGCCTTCGCCATCGTCCAGCACCCAGAGGTTGATGTGGTCCAGCTGGTAGGGCAGCGGCATGCGCAGCCAGTGCACACCGGGCTGCAGTTCCAGCGTGCCGCCACGTGCCGGTGTCTCGAAGGGATAGACCAGCGGCGTGCGTGCGCTGGCGGGGGTGTCTTCCAGTCCGTCGGACATTGTTCGGGGCCTCGGTGTCGCCGGTAGATCGCCGGTAGGCCACCATTGTCCGTCGTCGCGGGCTGCAACGTCGGTTAGGCTGCGCAGATGTCGAGTCCGCCGCCTGCCCAGCCCACTGCCGCACCTGCCCCACCCCCGGCCGTCAGCTTCGGCGAGGCCTTGCGCTTCTGGCTGAAGCTGGGTTTCATCAGCTTCGGCGGGCCGGCCGGGCAGATCGCCATCATGCACAGCGAACTCGTCGAGCGCCGGCGCTGGATCAGCGAACAGCGTTTCCTGCATGCGCTGAACTACTGCATGCTGCTGCCGGGCCCGGAGGCGCAGCAGCTGGCCACCTACATCGGCTGGCTGCTGCACCGCACCTGGGGCGGCATCGTTGCCGGCGCGCTGTTTGTGCTGCCGTCGTTGTTCATCCTGGTGGCGCTGAGCTGGATCTACCTGCGTTTCGGCGACCTGCCGGTGGTGACCGGGCTGTTCTACGGCATCAAGCCCGCCGTCACGGCCCTGGTGCTGCACGCCGCCCACCGCATCGGCACGCGGGCCTTGAAGAACCGCTGGATGTGGGGCATCGCCGCCGCGGCCTTCGTCGCCATCTTCGCCTTCGACACGCCCTTCCCCGCCATCGTGCTGGCCGCCGGCCTGCTGGGCCACGTCGGCGCGCGGCGCTGGCCGCAGGTGTTTGCGCTGGGCGGCGGGCATGGCAG
>JBASTF010000700.1:0-2396 GCA_049274755.1 Rubrivivax sp.
GCCCTGGCTTCGTCGTGCAGCCCCGCCAGCCCCTCGAACAGCACCGCGTGGTCCTGGCCGCTGCGCAGGGCACCACCGGGCTGGTGCGCCTCGATCGCCGTCAGCACGACACGGCCTTCGTGCCGCATGTGGGCCGACAGCAGCACACGCAGGCTGTCCAGCTGCGCCAGTGCCGCCTGCAGTTCGGCGTCATCGCCGGCATCCATGCGGCCCACGGCCTGCAGCGTGCGCGCCATCAGCAGCCGCAGACCCTTGTGGGTGGCGGCATGCAGCGCAAAACGCACATCGGGTGCGTCGGGGAATGTCATGGCGGGCTCGCGGCAGACGGGAGTTGGGATGCTTGGCAGTCTGCGCATCCATACCCGGCGGCGAATCGCCCGTCGGAGCCATCGCCGGTGCGGCGATGGGCCACGGCCCGTCGTGGGCCGCGGGCCTTGTCTCAGTATTCGGTCAGCGCGAAATCGCCCTGCTGCTGCTCGAAGCGCTGCACCAGGCAATCGGCAGCGGCCTGCTGCTCGCGGCCGACAAAACTCTGCTGGCGGTCGACCAGGCCCAGAACGACCACCGGCTTTTCGCGGTTGCCGCGGCGCACCGAGCCGCGCACATGCATGGACTCACGGCCCTGGGTGTCGACGACGACGACGGCCGTGCCGGCATAGGGATAGCTGAGACCCGTTTTCGGGTTCAGGTACGCACCTTCGAAATTGACGGGAGGACGCAGGGCCATGGTGATCTCCGGTGACTCACGGATGTTGGTGAGATTGTGTGACGGGCCCGCGTCGCCCGGCACACCGATTCCGGGGGGTGGGCGGTGCACTTGCGGCAATTCCGCACGCCAGCGGCGGCCGTTACTCCACCGTCACGCTCTTCGCCAGGTTGCGCGGCTTGTCGACATCGGTGCCACGTGCGCAGGCCGTGTGGTAGGCCAGCAGCTGCAACGGCACCACGTGCAGGATGGGGCTGAGCGCGCCGTAGTGCTCCGGCATGCGGATGACGTGCACACCGGTGTCGCTCTGCACATGGCCGTCGGCGTCGGCGAAGACAAAAAGCTGGCCGCCGCGGGCGCGCACTTCCTGCATGTTGCTCTTCAGCTTTTCCAGCAGCGCGTCGTTGGGTGCGATCGTCACCACCGGCATCTGCTCGGTCACCAGGGCCAGCGGGCCGTGTTTCAGCTCGCCGGCCGGGTAGGCCTCGGCGTGGATGTAGCTGATTTCCTTGAGCTTCAGCGCACCTTCCAGCGCAATCGGGTAATGCAGGCCACGACCCAGGAACAGCGCGTTTTCCTTGCGCGCGAAGTCCTCGCTCCAGGAGATGACCTGCGGCTCCAGCGCCAGCACCGACTGCAGCGCCAGCGGCAGGTGGCGCAGCGCCTTCAGGTGCTCGGCTTCCTGCGCATCGCTGAGGCGCCCACGCACCTGGGCCAGGGCCAGCGTCAGCAGGTACAGGCCGACGAGCTGGGTCGTGAAGGCCTTGGTGCTGGCGACGCCGATCTCGACGCCGGCGCGTGTGATGTAGGCCATCTCGCACTCGCGCACCATCGCGCTGGTGGCGACGTTGCAGATCGTCAGCGTGTGCGTCATGCCCAGGCTGCGTGCATGTTTCAGCGCCGCCAGCGTGTCGGCGGTTTCGCCGCTCTGGCTGATCGTCACGACCAGGGTGCGTGGGTTCGGCACGCTGTCGCGGTAGCGGTACTCGCTGGCCACTTCCACCGTCGTCGGGATGCCGGCGATGCTTTCCAGCCAGTAGCGCGCCGTCGAGCCCGAGTAGTAGCTGGTGCCGCAGGCCAGGATCAGCACCTGGTCGATGTCCTTGAAGACCTTGTAGGCGCCATCGCCGAACAGCTCGGGGCTGATGCCGACCACGCCTTCCAGCGTGTCGGCAATGGCCTTGGGCTGCTCGAAGATCTCCTTCTGCATGTAGTGCCGGTAGGGTCCCAGCTCGGCGGCGCCGCTGTGCGCCTGCACCGTGCGCACCGGGCGTTCGACGGCGCGGTAGCGGCCGCTGGCGTCGACCGCGCTGACCCAGGCCTTGGCCATCTGCAGGTCGACGACGTCGCCTTCCTCGAGGTAGACGATCTGGTCGGTGACGCCGGCCAGCGCCATCGCGTCGCTGGCCAGGAAGTTCTCGCCCTGGCCCACGCCCAGCACCAGCGGTGAGCCCTGACGGGCACCGACCACGCGGTGCGGCTCGTCGCGGCAGAACACGGCAATGGCATAGGCGCCACGCAGCCGCGGCAGTGCACGCTGCACGGCGTCCAGCAGGTCACCGTCGTAGAGGTGGTGCACGAGGTGGGCGATGACTTCGGTGTCGGTCTGGCTGGCGAACACATAGCCACGCTGCTGCAGTTCGGCACGCAGCTCGTCGTGGTTTTCGATGATGCCGTTGTGGACCAGGGC
>JBASTF010000701.1:0-2386 GCA_049274755.1 Rubrivivax sp.
CAGCTCAACATCGCCAAGCAGGTGCCGGGCAAGGAGGAGTTCTACGAAACCCTGCGCTACTACCGCCGCCAGCTGGAGCTGCACGGTGTGGAGGTGCGCCTGAACACCCGAGTAGAAGCGGCCGACCTGGCGGGCCAGGGATATGACGAGGTGGTGGTGGCCACAGGCATAAAGCCGCGCACCCCGGACATCGAAGGCATCGACCACCCCAAGGTGCTGAGCTACCTGGACGTTCTGCGCGACAAGAAGCCGGTGGGCCGGCGCGTGGCCATCATCGGCGCGGGCGGCATCGGCTTCGACGTGGCCGAGTACCTGCTTCACGAGCTGGCGCCCCATGGTGCAGAGAACAGTGCCGACCACGGCGCCGCCGAGGGCGTCGGCGCCTTCTTCTCCGAATGGGGCGTCGACACCGCGCCCGACGCACCCGGCGGCCTGAAGCCGCCGCTGTCACCCCGGCCGCTTCGCAGCGTCACGCTGCTGCAGCGCAAGCCGGAGAAGCCCGGCCGCACGCTGGGCCTGTCGACCGGCTGGGCGCTGCGCGCCCGGCTCGAACAGCGCGGGCTGCAGACCCTGTCGGGCTGCACTTATGAACGCATCGACGACGCCGGGTTGCACCTGCGCGTCGGCGCGGAGGCCCGCGTGCTGGACGTCGACACCATCGTCATCTGCGCCGGGCAGGAGTCCGAGACCACGCTGGCCGACGCCTTGCGCAGCCAGGGGCTGGCACCCCAGGTCATCGGCGGCGCCGAGCTTGCCGCCGAACTCGATGCACTGCGTGCCATCGACCAGGGCACGCGCCTGGCCATGACCTTTTAGGCCCCGAGACCAAGAAGATGGACTTCAGCGACAACCGCGAACACGAGGCCATCCGCGAGGCGATCGGCCGCATCTGCGCCAACTTCGGCGACGACTACTGGCTGCAGCGCGACCGCGACGGCGGGTTCCCGCACGAGCTGTACGACGCCCTCGCCGCCGGAGGCTGGCTGGGCATCTGCATGCCGACGGAGTACGGCGGCAGCGGCATGGGCATCGCCGAAGCGACGGTCATGATGACCGCCATCGCTCGCTCGGGCGCCGGGCTGTCGGGGGCCTCGTCGGTGCACATGAACATCTTCGGCCTGCAGCCGGTGGTCGTGTTCGGCAGCGATGCGCAGAAACGCCGCATGTTGCCGCCGCTGATCGCCGGCAAGGAAAAGGCCTGCTTCGCCGTCACCGAGCCCAACACCGGCCTGAACACCACCAAACTCAAGACGCGCGCCGAACACCGGGGCGACCACTACGTCCTGTCGGGGCAGAAGGTCTGGATCTCGACCGCCCAGGTGGCCAACAAGATGCTGATCCTGGCCCGCACCACCGCCGCCGAGGACTGCCCGAAACCGACGCTCGGCCTGAGCCTGTTCTACACCGACCTCGACCGCCAGTTCGTCGAGGTGCGCGAGATCGACAAGATGGGTCGCAAGGCCGTCGATTCCAACCAGCTGTTCATCGACGGGCTGAAGGTGCCGGTCGAAGACCGCATCGGCGAGGAGGGACGCGGCTTCGAGTACATCTTGCACGGCATGAACCCCGAGCGCATCCTGATCGCCGGCGAGGCCGTCGGCCTGGGCCAGGCGGCGCTGGAGCGGGCCGTCAAGTACGCCAGCGAACGCATCGTCTTCGACCGCCTGATCGGCCAGAATCAGGCCATCCAGCACCCGCTGGCGCAGTCATGGATGGAACTCGAGGCGGCATGGCTGATGGCCATGCGCGGCGCCTGGAAGTACGACCATAAGCTGAACTGCGGCGCCGACGCCAATGCCGCCAAGTACATGGCCGCCGAGGCCGGCTTCAACGCTTGCCAGCGTGCCATGGCCACGCTGGGCGGCTTCGGATACGCCAAGGAGTACCAGGTCGAGCGCTACCTGCGCGAAATGCTGATCCCGCGCGTGGCCCCCATCAGCCCGCAGCTGATCCTGTGCTTCATCGCCGAGAAGGTGCTGGGCCTGCCCAAGTCATATTGATCCTTCGAAACCCGCAACCCGCACCATCGCATCGCGTCCCATGTCCGCCGTCATCGCCGATCCAGACCGCCCGCAGCAACTCGAAATGCTGCGCTCCAGCGCCCTCACCTTCGCCACCCGGGAATCACCTGCCACGCGCGCGCGCGCGCTGCGCTCCAAGGCGCCGGGCTTCGACCTGCGCTTCTGGAATGCCTTGGCAACTCAGGGCTGGACCGGGCTGCTGGTGCCCGAGTCCGCCGGCGGCTACGGACAGGGCTTTGCCGAGATGGCCGAAGTGGCCGCGGCTCTGGCCGCGCAGGCCGCACCCGAGCCCGTGACCCCGGTGCTGGTGTTCGCCGGCCGCCTGCTGCAGAGTTGCGCCGGCAGCACGACGGCGAACGCACTGC